>JAQWRY010000008.1 GCA_029243485.1 Candidatus Binatia bacterium
GACGTCGTGTCTTGCGCTGAATGTCGCGGACGACCTTCTCCGCGCTTTCTCCCTTTCCCATCGGATTCTCCTTCCGTTTGGGCCGGGAGTGTCTCTTATTTCATCGACCTATTTGGTCCAACCGTCTCTGAACCCGAACACGCGGAAAGCGTGGGATCACGCCAGAGACAGCCTGGTTGCTTTTGCAGGCTCTCGATACGAAGCCGGAGTTGTGGATGAATCTCAAGACTCGCCACGACCTCGTTGCCCGGTGGCCCGAGCGAGCGCTCCGACGACTCCGCAAGGCGGGCTGATCGACGCGCTTGCCAAGACGGCGCGCCGTATGCAGCGCTCGAAAAGGCGACGCAAGACCGCCGCTTCAGAGACCGCCGAGCGCCGCGACCGTTTCATCGAGCAGCGCTTCGCGTAGCACCGGGTCGATGAAGAAGTGATCTCCGCCGGGGATCAACCGGACCTCGCTCCGGTTGCCCGCGGCTCGCAGCGCAGCGGACAGCTCGATCGAGACCGTCGGCGGCACGAGCCGGTCTTCGCTCCCGTGGATGAAGACCGACGGCGGGAGGCCTGGACGCACGTGCTGACTCGGTACGACGTCTCCGAGCTCGACCCCGGGAGGTAGGATGCGGGGGACGAAGGGGTCGTCAAGCGTGATGGGGGCAGACCACAGGAGGAGTGCGTCCGGGACGGGCGACACATCGTCGTCGCCAGGATCTTCGAATGCTCTGACGATCCCGGCTGCGGCCATGAGGAAGGCCCCGGCGGAGTGACCGCCACCGACGATCCGCTCAGGGTCGACACCCAGCTGGCCGGCTCGCCGGCGAACCCAACGCACGATCGACTTGGCGTCGGCGATCTGCGCGTCGATCTTCGTGCCGGGCACGTCGAGCACGGCCAGGCGATACTGAACGGAGATGCCGACGATGCCTCTCGCGGCGACGACTTCGGCCACGTCGTAGCCCGCTTCGGGACTGCCGACGACGAACCCGCCTCCGTGAAGCCAAAGATACGCGGGGCGTCGGTCGGTCGCTTTCCAATCGGCCGGAAGGAAGACGTGAGCCGTCAGCTCCTGCCCGTCGATGCGTTTGTAGGCAACCACCGTCGGCTGCGGGGTATCGGCGGAGAGCCGGAGCGACGGATCTTCGACTACGTCCTGGCGATCGCCGCAGCCGCAGAGAATCGCCGCTACGTACACGGTCGCCATCACCGTGACGGCCGTGTTCCGCAAGCCGATCATCGGCGTCGTATCCCCTCGTCGGTCTCGTTCCATCGGCAGGCCCCTCTGGACTCTATACGAGCCGGCACTCGAAACGCGAGAAGAGCAGCCTCTTCGCGATCACTGCGCGCAGGAGAGTCTCTGGTGGGACGTCGCTTCGGGCGGTAGGAAATATGAACGGCCTTTTTGCCCAGGTCGCCGGGTAGCCGCCACCGCGAAGCCTGGACCTCGCTCGGCGCTTCGCGGTGGCGGGAAGAGATCTCCTTTGAACAAAGGATCTCGACCTGCTCTACGAGACGATCGCCAACAGCATCGTCAGCATCGAAGAAATCGTCGAACTTCTCGAGGCGAGCTCGCAAAGCGCAGACCGCGGAGAGCATTCTCGAGTTCCTAAAGGAGAACCTCGACATCGAGGACGGGCGAGGTGCGCCTAGTCATTCACACATCACAAAATCACAACTAACAAGCCGCCGCTTCGCCTTGTGACGGAACAAGCGGTTCACCGTTCTTCGGACTCGCTGCATTACGCGAAAACCATCCGAACTGAATCCGGGTAAGCCTTCATTCCGCGACCTAGCCTTTCAAGAGCGAGCCGGTGTCGTTCACGATCTGTTCGGTGCCGTTCTCGTTGCGCCGCAGCTCGGCCTTCGGAGCCAAGAACGCGAGCAATGCGAAGAAGACGCTCCCCCATGTCTCGCAACGCGACCCACTTTCCTCGAATTTCGACCGCAAGCGCGTTCATGTCTGCTACCGCCATCTAATCTTCGACTTCGGCGAGGACGATAGCGGCTTCGTGGCGTCCTATTTTTTAGGGAACTCCCGCAACACTTAGTTCCCCCCTCCCTGCGATGCCGAGCCAGCGGCCCCCTCTTCGCGAATGCGGCAAAGAACGGCCGCACAAAGAGGGCTCGCGCTGAGTCGCGAAAAAAGCGATCATCCCCGGCATGGCTCCAGCCAGGCCCCCACGCGCGACGAGACGCCCCGGACCCTTCGCGGGAACTCCGGACACCAAGCGAGAGGGTCGACCGCCCCTGCGAACCCGGTGCGCCCTCCTCCTCGCACTGATCTTCTCTCTCCTTTCGTCGGACCCGGTCTACGCCGATGGAATCGATGAACTCAATGCAAGCTGGACCGGACGAGCCCTGGCCGCGCAGCGCCTTCTCGACCTGCATTCGCCTCTGGGCGAAGGCAACTTCATCGGCTCTCATAATAGCTTCAACTCCGACGCCTACTCGACCCTCACGAGCTATCTCGACACGAATCAATACGACTCCATCTACAACCAGCTTCGAATCGGGGCACGAGCAATCGAACTCGATGTGCACTGGACGCCGAAGACGGAAGGGGTCTTCTCCTTTCCCAACCGCCTGCTTCTCTGCCACGGCACCTCCGGACATCTCGGATGCAGTCTGGATGATCGCTACTTGAGCGAGGGGCTCGACGAGATCTCCGCCTGGCTCGCCTCGCCGGCAAGTGACCAACAGGTCCTCCTCCTTCACATCGAGGACCATATGGAGGGCCAGCACGGCGAAGCGCTCGAGCAGGTGAGTGCGCGTTTTGGCGACTTGATCTACCCAAGCGGCGGGTGCCGCGACATTCCGGGCGACCTGACGAAAGCCGAAGTACTCGCCGCCGGCAAGAAGGTCATCGTGTGGAACGAGGGCCCCTGCAGCGGAAACGGCGCATGGAACACACTCGTCTTCACCGGAACCGGCGACATCGATCGCGTCTGGGAAGACTCCACCATTCTCGGCGGCTCCGGCAGTCGGATCAACAACAATGACGTCATCAACTACTTCGTCACCGGCATGAACCTAATCGACCTCGACGAGCTTCACCAGAACGACGGCCGCCTTGGAGCCGCGATCTGGAGTTGGAGCGAGGGGGAACCAAACAACTTCGGAGGAAACGAAGACTGTGCGGCCCAGGTGGACAGTGGTCGCTGGATCGACGAGGCCTGCAGCCAGACCAAAGTGTTTGCCTGCGAGAATACACAAAACGGCAGCTGGGCGGTCAGCGCCCTCGTCGATGCCTGGGGTGCCGGCGCACTCGCCTGCGACGGCCTGGGCCCCGACTACCGCTTCGGTGTTCCAACCAACAGCAAAGACAATGAAGCTCTGCGGGTCGCCCGCCAAAATGCCGGTCACAGCACCGCATGGCTGAACCACGATGACCGTGCCACCGAAGGCGTTTGGACCGTCCAGGGCAGCGATGCCGTCTTCTACGGGGCGGGCACCCTCAGCTTGTCCTCTGGCCAATTCGTTCGCGGCGAGACCCGCCTCCTGAAAATGGAGTCCAACTGCAACCTCGTGCTGTACAGCATGCTCGATGGGGTCATGGGGGGCGGGCTCTGGACCAGCGGCACGTCGAACCTCGGGACCGATTGCCACATGGACTTCCAGTCCGACGGAAATCTCGTGGTCTACGATGGCGGCGGCCAAAGCCTCTGGAACTCTGGCACCTCGGGAACGTCGGGAGCCGAGTTGCACCTGCAGAGCGATGGCAACATGGTCGTTTACAACGAAAGCGGCGAAGCTCTCTTCCAATCGTACACGAATTACGCGCCCGAATATGTGCTCCATGCGGGCCAGTATCTTCTCAGTGCAGGACAGATCCTTCACAGCCGCAACCGGAAGCTCGCGATGGGGCCGGATTGCAACCTCGTCTTGTTCAGCTTTGAGAACGGGTCAACCGGAGGCGCCCTGTGGCATAGCGACACCGCCGGTAGCGGAACCGGTTGCTACGCGGATTTCCAGGCCGACGGAAATTTCGTCGTGTACGACGGTGGAGCAAACCCCAAATGGGCCTCCGGCACGTCCGGCACTGCCGGCGGAACGCTGCGCCTTCAGAGTGATGGCAATCTTGTGGTCTACAACGGCGCCGGAGAGCCCTTGTGGTCGACGAGCACCGCCACCCCCAGCGAAGTGACGTTCTATGCGGGCCAATTCCTCCTCTCCGCGGGACAGTTCGCTCAGACCCAGAACCGCAAACTCGCGATGCAAAACGATTGCAGCCTGGTCGTGTCGAGCGTCGAGAACGCCGTGGTCGGGGGAACCCTCTGGCACAGCCAGACCTCCGGTGGCGGACCGAGCTGCTTTGTAGACTTCCAGGCGGACGGAAACCTCGTGCTCTACGAATCCCCCGGGAATCCGTTGTGGGACTCCGGAACCTCCGGCACCACCGCGGCACAGCTGCGACTACAAGAAGATGGCAACCTCGTGGTCTATAACGGGGCGGGTGAACCACTGTGGAACGCGAACACCAATGTGCCCAACGAGTCCGTCTTTGAAGCCGGGCAATTTGCTCTGAACGCGGGGCAATTCGTCCAACACACGAACCGCAGGCTCGAGATGCAAAGTGACTGCAACCTCGTCCTGGCGATGGTCTCCAATGCGACCCCGGCCGCCCCCCTCTGGCACAGCGACACCTCGCTTGCCGGTTCCAGTTGCCGGCTCGACTTCCAAGCGGATGGAAACCTCGTCGTCTACGACGACACGCCACAACCCAAGTGGGCCTCCGGCACCTCCGGGACGACCGGGGCTCAGCTCCGCCTGCAACCCGACGGCAACCTGGTCCTCTACAACGGCGCAGGCTCTCCGCTGTGGACGACGCAGACCGCAGGCAACTTTTTCGGGGCCTCATCCTGTGGCGATGCGATCTGCAACGGCAGTGAGACGTGCTCGATCTGCCCTGGAGACTGCGGTAGCTGCCCACCCGTTTGTGGCGACTACGCCTGCAGCGGCGGTGAGAACTGCTCGTCCTGTGCCGAAGATTGCGGCACTTGCGGGGGGCCGGTCTGTGGAGACTCGACCTGTGACGCGACGGAAACATGCTCCTCCTGCGCCGCAGACTGCGCAAGCTGCCCTGCAGTCTGCGGCGACCTCTCGTGCACCGGCGACGAAACTTGCTCCACCTGCGCCGGGGATTGCGGGGCCTGCACGACGCCGAGTTGCGGCGACGGTGCATGCAACGGGAGCGAAACCTGTTCGAGCTGCGACACGGATTGCGGCACATGCCCGCCCGCCTGTGTGTGCGGAGACAGCTCCTTCGAATTCACCTGCGGCGAGGAATGCGACGATGGCAACTCGACCAACGGAGACGGATGCGACCAGAACTGCTTCATCGAGTCGTGCCCGGCCGCCCCGCGCTCGGGTTGCGACGAAGCCCGCCAGGCGAAGCTCCAGATCAATGAGAAGAGACTCGGGTACGAAAGCCTAAAGATGCAGTGGAAACGCATCGCAAACGAAACCCAGGCATCTGATTTTGGCGACCCCGTCGCCGGGTCTACGATCGTGTCCCTGTGCCTGTACGGCGACGAAGGTAATCTCGTCCAACGGTTCGAGGTTGCCCGCGCCGGAGAATCCTGCGCGGGCAAGCCTTGTTGGAAAGCGAAAGGAAACCGGGGCTACCGCTACCGTGACCGTGGCCTTGCTTCGGACGGCATCGAGACTCTCGGCTTCGTCGCGGGCTTGCCGGGCCGCGGCCAGGCAAGTGCCAAGGGGCGGAATCACCTACTCAAGGGACACACCGCCCTGCCCGCCGGAGTCGTCGCCCGAATCCACGGAGCGACCAACGCTACAATCCAGTTCTCCACCGACGCCGGCTTCTGCGCGACGGCGACGATGACCGAAGTCCAAAAGGATGACGGATCCCAGTACAAGGCTCAGAAGAAGTAGCCCCGACCAACGACCGCGGCGGGGCGGGCTTCCGGGGCCCGGAACCGCCGTCGCAGCATCATCAAATGCGTCCGCTCTGCCCCCTCAACCTCAGAGCCGCGGCGAGGAAGAGAACGGCGAACAACATCGCGAGCGCGCCGTCTGAGCCCGCAGGCACGGAGGGTGGGCAGGTCGAACCACCGTCCTCCGGGCAGATCGCATCATTGCCCGAACAGAATTCGGCTTCATCACAGACCCCGGTCGACAGGCGACAGGCCGTCGTCGCCGGCTCGTGATTGGCGCCGCAGGCTCCCACCCCGTCACAGCTATCCGGATTTGTGCACACGCCATCGGTCGCATCCCCGCACGACACGCCCGCCGTCTCGTGGTTGTCCAGACAAGCCCCGGAGCCGTCGCAACTATCCGGGTTGGTGCACGCGTCGTTGGTCGAATCGCCGCACGAGAAGCCCGCCATCTCGTCATTGTCCAGGCAAGCTCCGGTGCCGTCACAGCTGTCCGCGTCCGTGCACGCGTCGTCGGTCGCGTCCCCGCACGAAACGCCCGCCGTCTCGTGGTTGCCCAGGCAGGCCCCCGAGCCGTCACAGCTGTCCGGGTTCGTGCACCCGTCGTCGGTCACGTCCCCGCAAGCCGTGCCGGCCCCGGCAAAGGTATCGGCCGGACAGGCCGCACTAATGCCCGAGCAGACCTCCGCCTCGTCGCAGGCGCTGGCCGCTCCGCGGCACTCCGTCGCAGCCGCCTTGAACGAGCAGGTCGAAGAGCAACAGGAGGCGGTCGTTCCGTTGGCCAACCCTTCGTCGCAAAGCTCACCGGCACCGACCGCGCCATCTCCGCACACGGCCGTCTCGATGGACAGTTGCGTGAAGGCTTGGTCGTCCGCGACCCCGCCGGTACGGCCACCAAACCCGAATCTCCAGCCCGGCGCCGGGTTCCATCCGGGGATCGTCGCAATGACGGCGACCGCGCCATCTCCGTCATTGTCCTCCGAGATCGCAAGAGTACCCGAAGGATCGACGGAGATGGAGACCCGACTCCATTGCCCGCGTAGTTCCCTCGGGCCGGAGGTCACGATTTCGGAGCCGCCGTAGTAGACCTTAATCTTGTCATTCTGGTAGGTCGGCCAGGAAACCGTCAGGCCCGACCCGCTGCCGCCTTCGCCCCACGCCGCATCGGCGAGGTCACCGAAGTTGAAGCTCACTCCGTCAGCTCCTCCCCCATTCCAGATGTATTTGGCGAAAGTGACAGCGAAACTGTCGATCGCGACGCCAGGATCCTGATCTTGCACGATCGCGGATCCGACCTGACCAGACGCGTTGTCGGTCAGCCGAGCGTAAAAATCGTCATGCCGCGCCGAACCGTGGAAGGTCGTGTTGGCCGGAGCGGCGGTGTACGGCTCGAAAAAAGTCGTCGTCGGAATGGTGACCACGGTCACTCCGTCGATACTGTGCTCGTCCGCGAGACCACCGGTCGCCGCAGCCCATGTGACCACACGATCCGAAGAGGCCGTCCAACCAGATATCGTGCCGCTTACGACCGTGTTGTTGTGGCGAACGGCGAACTGCCCATCTGCAAGCACCGTCACACAGAGGGAGACGAAATTCCCCGTCCTCAAGTTCGCGGAAGGAGACGTCTCTACAACCACCCCGTCGTACAGAACCTGAACGACATCGAAGGCGTCGCCGCTTCCATTGTCATAGGTATCGAGAGAAACGGCGAACCCAGACGTCACACCATCGGCCGGCGAGACGATGGAACCCGGGTCACCGAAGTTGAACGAGAACCCATCCGCTCCGGTCCCGTTTCCGATGAACAGGGTCGTACACGCGTACAGGGATGCGACCGCCTGTCCGGGATCGAGGTTCGCCAGAGTCACGCGGCCGTCTTCCGCGCCAGCGTTCGTCGTCAGCACGACCTTCCCACCCGTGGCCGTTGCGGAGCCCGAGAGCACGACGTTGGGCGGGGCTCCTGCGTCCCAATTCTCGGCGAACAAGCCGGCCCTGGCCGTCGATCCGCTTCCCAGAATGGAGGCCAACAGGATCGCCACAGCCAATACAGCGCTTGGACGCGTTCGCGGTTCGGCACCGCACCGGGAGGAAGCGATCGTTTCAGGACTGAGGGGAAGCATCAGGAAAGCTCCTTGGCTCGACGCGGGCTCACATTCTTCCCGCCGGGGATAGTCAGACGGGACTTTAGTGCTGCATCCGGCATAGACCGTAGGATGCTTGGCGGTCAATACATCAAGCTCGACTGCTTCGACCGGGCCGGGAGGAGGGGAACCCCGGCCTCGGTGCCGGCAGCTTCTCGGAGTCCTCGAAGATCCATTTGCGCCCGGAGTCCTGCTCGAGAATCCCCCCTCTTCACGAACGGAGCCGCTCCGCACACCCCAGGGCTTCGGCTTGGTAGATTTTCCCGCGCGCGGTGAAGAAGCCCAGGACGTGCAGAGAGGTGGGCACGAAGCTGAAACCGATGTCCAGTCGAGGATGCCACTGAAAGATGGACCCGCCGAGCCCCATCCAACCGTAGAATCCTTCCCGGCCGGCATTGAACGCCTCGTGGAGACCTTTCCTACTTCCGCTGGTTTCGCGAAATAGATTTACACCGCCTTGAGTGAAGTTGGTTCGGTTGAAGCCCATGGCAGACTCGATCGGCGCTCCATGCATGGCCTCCCACGCTCAGGCGTTCAAGAACTCTCTTCCTTCCCAGGTGCCACCGGCCGACATCATTGCCGCGACATTCAGCGCAAGACACGACGCCGTTTTTCGGCGGGAGAGAAGATCCGAATCGTCCTGGAAGGACCGCGCGGCGAGGAGAGCATTGCGGCTCTGTGTCGTCGCGAGGGGCTGGCCCCGAATCTCTACTACCGGTGGTCCATGGAATTTCTGGTGGCTGAAATGAAACGGCTCCTGGGCGACACGAGGCGTGCGGCGAGCGCCCCAGAGGTAAAGGGACTGCAGGACGAGAACGACCGCTTGAAGCACGCACTGGCCGAGACGGTGCTCGAAGTGCGGTTACTCAAAAAAGTCTCGTGGGCTCCGGCTCGGACGACGGTACGAGCGATTGAGAGCGTCGTAGAAGCGCGAAGTGATCCGCCTGGTCGAGGGATCGGACCTGTCGGTGCGCCGCACGCTACGCGAGCTGGGCGTGAGCCGCTCGACTTTCTACGTCTGTTACGAGCGCTACCGCGAGAATGGCGACGCTGAACTAGAGCCGCGCAAGCCCGCGCCGCGACGCCACTGGAACCGCATCGCTGAGCGCGAGCGAGAGCGGATGGTCGAAGCGGCGCTGGCCGACCCGGAGAAGTCACCCGGAGAGCTGGCGCGGCAGAGGACGGACCGGGCAGGCCAATTCATCTCTGAATCCAGCGTCTATCGCATTCTAAAGGCGCACGACCTGATCACGAGTCCGGCCTACGTCTTGATCCGCGTCGCGGATCGCTTCCAGCATCCGACGACGCACCCGAACGAATTTTGGCAGACGGACTTTACGTACCTGCGCGTGGTGAGCTGGGGCTGGTACTACCTCTCGACCGTGCTCGACGACTACTCGCGCTACATCCTGGCGTGGACCCCCGGCACGACGATGAAGGCGTCGGACGTGACCGAGACACTCGACCTTTCGCGAGCGAAGGCGGGAGTCGACGAGGTGGCGGTCGTGCACCGGCCTCGGCTGCTGAGCGACCACGGCCCCTGTTACGTGTCGGGCGACCTGACGGCCCACCTCCGTCGCCACGGGATGCAACACACACGAGGAGCGCCGTACCATCCGCAGACGCAAGGAAAGATCGATCGGTCGCTTCGTCGAGCACTACAACCACCGCCGCTACCACGAGTCACTGGACAACGTGACTCCAGCCTATGCATATCGCAGGCGGCGGCAGACGATCTTGACGCGCCGCGAACAGACAAAGAAGAAGACAATGGCTCGTCGCAAACGGCAGAACCTACGAGATGCATAGGCGAGCAAACGCGCCGGAAGTGTCTCTTATAAATCGACCCCAAAGATCCCGACGTCTTTGACGACTTTCAGGTCCAGAAGTATGCGACGGGAAGAGCCGTAGTCAGACCTGATACGAAGAAAGCTGCCTATAAGTGTGCCAGAGTTATTCGTAAGCTTGAGAACATAAAGTTTAGGTGATGGCGGTGGTCCCGCCGGTCCGGGTTCACCGGGCGGGCCTCTCCGGGCAGAACTCTGCTAGAGTCCGCCCGGCGGCTACGCCGCGGCCGCCTGGACCCGAAAACTGGACCTCGCTCCAGGCTTCGCGGTGGCGGCTACCCGGCGGCCTGGGCAAATCGGCCGTTCATGTTTCCTACCGCCACCCCGACGCCGACCCCGACGCCAACACCAACCCCGCCGGCACCAACACCGACGATTACGCCGTCGGAGACGCCGGGGGATTTCGTGCCTGTGTGCAACCACCCTTGTCCTTCGCGGATTCGACTGGTTCGCAACTCGGCCCGGCTCGACATGCTCCACCTGAAGGCAGGGTTCTTCCCTGTGGAACCTTACGATCCTGTTCTCTGCGACTTCCGGATCTCTCTGAGCAACGTCAATGGACTGATTTACGAGGGCGAGTTGCTTCCCGGCGATCTGGAGCGCAAAGGGCGAAAGAACCTCTTCAAAGATCGTCTTGCGAGAACTTCCCCGAAGATTCGCGACGGAATCGGACTGACACAGATGTCGCGGCGCCTGGAAGGATTTTGGCGATTCCAGTTCAAGGCCTTCGCTCAGCTTGACGCGGTCACCGAAGACGAAATGACCTTGCGTATGGAAACCTGTGGCGATCGCTACGAGCTGACGACGCAGTGGCAGAAAATCCGGAACGGCTACAAACTGAATTTGCGAAATCTTCCCGGACGAAACCGAGGCCCGAAACTGAGGCGCGAATCAGTGGCTCTCGCCGTTTGGCGTTGAGGATGACCGGTTTGGGACCGACGCCTTTTCACATCAAACTGCTTCGGGTAGTTCTACGAAATGCTGTGGAGAACAGGACTGGCCGCGCTTCTGTTTCTCGCCACATCCTTGTTCCTGTTGCGAGAGGTCTTGCCGGCGCCGGACAGCTTGTTGCAGACCTTTGAAACCGCGGAAACAGATGGCGCGACGAGATGGTCCCGCATCGCGACCGCGGACCAGGCCATGGTCGTGGCGCTGGTGGCAAATAATGCCGATTCTCTGGCCTCGGACCCGGCGTCTCTGGCTCGCGGCGGGCAATGCTTTCCCCTGAAGAATAGTTTCACTCTGGGCGAGCACGGGTTTGCCGAGGGGATCCTCGCGTCAATCCCGTGGCTGGCGACAGGGGATCCGGTCCTCACCTACAATGTGCTGTTGCTTCTCGGATATTTTCTCGCCGGTTTCAGCATGTTCCTGCTGGCGACCCATTTTACCGGAGACCCCCGCGCGGGCGTGCTCGCAGGACTCTTGCTGCAGCTGGTTCCCGGGCGCATCACTGATGCTGGACATCCCTACCTTTACGCCGAATTCTGGCTGGCCTTCGCCTTGTTGTTTTTGCATCGCCTTTTCGCCCTCGGTGATCTCCGGGCGGCCGTCGGGGTGGCCTTCTTTCTCGGGATCCTCGCGCTCGAGAGCATCTATCTGATTCTCGGCACGATTCCGGTGGTGCTTCTCTACGTTGGGTTCCTCTTCTGGCGTCATCGCGAGCATCGCTGGAAGGCATTGCTCTCCTGCGCGGGCGCAGGAATCTGGGTGGTGGGCGTGGCTCTTCTGGTATTCTTGCCGTATCTGGAAACCCGAGATACCTGGGCGGCTCTCGACGGTCGGGTGGCGCTGCTGCCTTTGATTACGGTGTTTGGCCCGGGCCAGCCCTTTTTCCCCGGATGGATTTTCGTAGGTTTGCTCGCAATCGCCATCCTCGACCGGTTCCGGGGGCCGCGGCGCCGCCATGGCGAGGATCCGCGTTGGGTGATGGCGGGGAGCGCGGTCCTGATTCTCTGGTTTGGCACCAACCGCATGAGTATCCCGGGGACGGGAATTTACGTCTCGGGCCTCTTTCCCCTCGCCAAGGGGTTCATCCCCGGGCTCGATGCGATTCGAGCTCCCGGATATCTGTTGAACATCGTCTGGGTGCCTCTGGCGTTGCTCGCCGCCTACGGTGCGCTGGCGTTGTTCTCGGCGATGTCGAGTCGACTGGGGTGGGGTGTCTTTGTCGGTCTGGCGCTCGGGATCTTGGGCATTCGGTTTGTTCCGAGCGTTGCGGTCCTGAATTTCGGCCACGATGTGCAAATGACGGCAAGGGACGTGCGGCCGTCGCCAGAAGATATCTCCTTGATCCGTGAGCTTCCGCCCGGGGCTGTCCTTCATCTACCGATGCCGGTCTCAGGCCCGGCCATTCCCAGCACCGTTCAGGCCGAGCAATTGCTCCTCGGGAGTTTCTCGCCGCGTGCGACCACTACCTGCTACAATTCCTTTGAAACGCCGTATGCGGGCCAGATCGGACAACTCGCCGCGGCCCTGCCCAGAGCAGCCGGTGTTGTGGCGCTGGAGAGTATCGGTGTGGAGTCCATCGTGTTTCACCGGAATCGATCGCTCAAATATGAGCGGTGGTTTCGGAACAAGGCTGCGACCATGGATCAGGCGCAACCCCGACTGGTTCTGGTCGGCGAGACCGAATCCTTGTTGGCCTACCAGTTGGAGAGCAGCCTCGAGCATGACGCGTCGCCGGCGGTGCTGGGCGCGAGCGTTGGTCCGGTTCGGGTCTGGGTCGAGGATGAGGCAGCCCCGATCGCATTTGCTGTCGAGAACCGGGGCGAGCAGGTGTATCGCTCCGAGGGGCCGTTGGGCTACGAAAACGGGGTGGTGCAGTGGCTCAACCCGTCCGGCGAGTTGATCGCCTCTGAGGAGGTGAGATTTCTCCTGCCACTGGCATTGGCACCAGCGGGTCAGATGTCTCTGGCGATTGACCTCGAGCCGCCGGCGGCTCCGGGGCGCTTCGACGGATACCTCTACAGGGTTAGCGATCCGGGACGGCCCATCGGCCTGGCGCGAATCCGTCGTCGCTGAGGGTACTGTCCAGTTGAGCGAGCCATTGGCAAAGTGGCCCGATGAACGACCCGACATCGAGATACCGCGGCTACCGATTCCCACCGGAGATCATCAGTCATGCCGTATGGCTGTACTATCGGTTCTCGCTCAGCTTCCGCGACGTCGAGGATCTCCTTGCACAGCTACGTCGTCAGCTGAGTCGGGATCTTCGGGGTCGATTTCCAAGAGACACTTCCGGCACATTTACTCGCCCACGCAGCTCGTAGGCTCTGCCGTTTGCGACGAGCCGTCGTCTTCTTCTTGATCTGTTCTTGGCGCGTCAGCAAACCGACACAAATTCCGATCCAGCTCGACGGACCCGTGAAAGGACGTTGGTTCGTCGGGCCCGGATTGTTTAATCGTCCCTTTCGCAGCGGCTTCGGACCGTGGCAAGATCCCCAGACGATCCCCACTCGGGTCACGATCACGGCAGTTCTCTGCTTGGCGTCCGTCTTGGCGGCGCCTCGGGCCGGCGCGGTCGTGAATCATCCCTTCGGATCCCGTCCCCTTACCTATGCGGCCGGCACGATCCTGCCGAACCATCTCGGTTTGCCCGTGCTCGATCAGGCCGTTCGCGACTTCTACGACGCTTGGAAGGCGAAGTACGTCTCGCAGCAGTGTGGCGCGGGCCGTTACCTGGTCGAGGCGAACACGCAACTCGGCAACCTCACGGTGTCTGAGGGGCAGGGATACGGGATGGTCATCACCGCGATGATGGCCGGGCATGACCCGACCGCACAGACGGTCTTCGACGGCATGTATGCGTTCTTTCGTGACCACCCGACTGCAGCCCACGCGAACCTGATGTCCTGGTATCAGAACGATTCGTGTGACGACGCGCAGGGAAACAACAGCGCCTCGGATGGCGATCTGGATATCGCCTTCGCTCTCCTCTTGGCCGACGAACAGTGGGGCAGTGCCGGAGCCGTGGACTACGCGAGCGAGGCGCTGGCCGTGATCGCCGACATCAAAGACGGCGACACGGACACGACGACCCGGTACGTCACGCTCGGAGACTGGGTCACACCGGCGGACTCGACGTACTACCCATCCACGCGAACGTCCGACTTCATGATGGATCACTATCGGAGTTTCGAGGCCGCCACGTCCGATAGCGACTGGGCGGCGCTGCTAGATCAAACCTACACGATTATCGCGGCTCTTCAGGCGGGCTACAGCCCGGCCACGGGCCTGCTTCCCGACTTCGTGTTGGACCCTCTGACGACGCCGGTTCCCGCAGGCCCGGGATTCTTGGAGGGATCAGCCGACGGCGCGTACTCCTACAATGCTGCGCGCGACCCGTGGCGGATCGCAACCGACTACATCGTGTCCGGCGATGAGCGCGCCAAGACCGCGCTCGACACCATCAACACCTGGCTTCGTTCGTCGACCAGCGAGTCCCCCGCCGCGATCCAGGCCGGTTACCAATTGAACGGCACCCCACTGCCCGGAACGGGTTACATATCCATGGCCTTCATTGCTCCGTTCGGAGTCGGAGCCATGGTGGATGTGTCCAATCAGGCGTGGCTCAACGACACCTGGGACCTCGTCGACGGCACGTCGATCGAGGACGAGGGATACTTCGAGAACACGCTGAAGATGCTCTCGATGCTAGTCATGTCCGGCAACTGGTGGGCGCCGGCTCTGGCGACGTGCGGCGACGCCGAGTCCTGCACGATCATCGATGCATGTGACGGCGCCGGCAGGTGCGTGGGCTCGACTGAGCCGGCAGCTCTCTGCACATTGCCTCTGACCGCGGGCCGATCCACGCTGGTCATCAAGGAGAAAGGCACGAAGGACTCGCTAGTTTGGAAGTGGAGCAAGGGCCCCGAGGTGCTGGCCGCTGCCTTCGGCGATCCGACCACGTCCGACGACTACACGCTCTGCTTGTACGACGAGACCGGCGGCTCGACCACCGTGCTCCTCACCCCAGCTGCGCCGGCCGGTTCCACCGCGTGGGTCAGCAAGGGCGACAAAGGCTTCCTGTACAAGAAGAAGGACCTGCTGCCCGACGGCATCCGTTTGATCAAGCTCGCTGCAGGCACGGTCGGCAAGGCCAAAATCACCTTCAAGGCGAAGGGTGAGGCTCTCGGCATTTCGACTCTGGGCTTCGATCCGTCGGCAACGATCACCGCGCAGCTACGCAACAGCTCCGGCGCCTGCTTCGGTGCGGTCTATCAAGCGCCGTTCCTGAAGAACGAGGCGAATCAGTTCCGCGACCGAAGCGAGTGAGGGCCCGTCCGGGTCTTTGCTGGCCCCGTTCCCGCTCCCTCGTCAGAGTTCGATCACGTAGCCGCCCAGCGGTTACGCCACCGGCGGAAACGGGGCGGTTGGCAGGATTGTGTTTGGCGAATACAGCGCCGCTAAGGCAAAAAGGGCCTTCCTGTTTCCTACCGGCAGTTCGGCTTGGGTGAGAGCGCGGTCGAGGTCAATTGCGAAGAATGGATTTGCGATGAGCCGAGCTTCCGAATCTACAGCTCTCCCTGCCTTCTCAAGGCGACGCCCACGCAGCCGCTCCGGTACGATCGCAACCAGGGCCTTGTAATGCCGGGTCTCGGCGCCATCGAGCACGGAGAGCGTCTCGGGGCGCTCGAAAAGGAGGACCGCGGCTCGGCCGGATCCGCGAAGCCGCGTCGCGAACTTGCTGCGGTACTCCGTCCCATGACGCTGGAGACAGCCGCGGGCGAAGTACGGATCGGGCTCGGCGTTCGTCAGATGCACGTGTGGGAAAATGACGACACCCGACGAGCGCGTTACCCGGAGGGCTTCGCCCAAAAGAGCGTCTTGACGATACCGGCGCAGAGTATCGAGACCGTGGGCACAAGCGACGGTTCCATCACCAAGGGGCCAGGGGCTGTCGGGACGCTGAAAGATAATGTCCCAGTTCGCCGCGCGCTGGAACGCCGCGTACAGATCTCGCGTCGGGCGACGGTGCTTCGTCTCGACGAAGCTGCGAAAGGCATCTGGGTCTCCGAAGCGAACTTCTTCGAGACGTTGCACCTCCTCGACCGCGAAACCCCCTCACCAAACCGCGCCGCGGTGAAGAGTGCGAATCCCTCGCACACCGCGATGGCGATCTCGCAGGGATCGCATGCGAGCTCGCCAGACCGCCCCCCCGCGCGTCTTCAAGAAACACTCGAACCGACAACCTGCCCTGGCACTTCGGGCAGACGAGCCGGCCAAGGACCCGCTGAGCCATTGGCATACAGGGCATAGGATCTATGGATCCTCTTCACTTGCAACGGCACCGCCCACACGAATCCGCCGAGGCCGCGTATCGCCGACGGGATGTTCTACGAACCGGACCCGCCACCTCACTTCAACGCGAAGCCCTCGTACCCGTTCGCCGCGACCTCGTCGCATTTTGCGACGTAGAGCGAGAAACTCACGTAGGGCATGAACACCCGCGGCTTCCCAGGGACGTTCGCGCCGAGGTACCATGAGTTGCACTGCGGGAAGAGCGTAAAGCTAGCGACGTCGTTCACGTGCTGCACCCACTCCTCCTCCGCGGGCTCCGTCGCCTCGATACAGCGGAGACCCTCGTCCCGCATGTGAGTGATACAATCAGCGATCCAGTTCACGTGCTGCTCGATCGCGGGAACCATGTTCGTCAGCACAGAGGGGCTGCCCGGGCCGGTGATTACGAAGAAATTCGGGAAGCCGACGATGCCGAGGCCAATATACGTGCGCGGCCCCTCCGACCACTTCTCCTTCAGCCGCTGACCACCCTTGCCGCGGATGTCGATCCGATCGAGCGAGCCGGTCATCGCGTCGAAACCGGTCGCAAAGACGACCGCGTCGAGCTCGTACTCCGCGCCGCCAACCATGAGGCCTTTTCTCGTGAACGACTCGATCGGCGTCTCGCTCACGTCCACGAGATGTACGTTCTGTCGATTGAACGCTTCGTAGTACCGTGTGTCTGCACAGAGTCGCTTGCAGCCGAGAACCTGCTTCGGAGAGAGTCGCTTTGCCAGTTCGGGGTCGCCCACACGGCTCCGGATCTTGCCGCGAACGAATTCGGCCGCGCTCTCGTTCACTTCGTGATCGAGCAGTACGTCGGTGTAGGAGCCCATGAAGAAGAGCCCCCCGCGCTGCCAGTACTCCTCGAAGCGCGCGTTGCGGTCCTCGTCACTGACGCCGAGGCCGGCGTCATCGGCCGAGGGATAATCGCTGCCAAACCCGAGGTGCGTCTGGCGGCTGGCTTCGCGGAACGCGCGGTAGCGGCTCTTGACGTCGCGCTGGTAGGTAGAATCGAGCGGGTGGTTGTGGGCCGGCGCGGCATAGGTCGCGGTGCGCTGGAAGACGGTGAGGTCGGCCGCCTCCTCGGCGATGAGCGGAATGGCCTGCACGCCCGACGAGCCCGTACCGATCACCCCGACGCGCTTCCCGGTGAAGTCGACGCCCTCATGCGGCCAGTGACCCGTGTGGTACGTCGCGCCCTCGAACGTCTCCCTGCCGTCGATCTCCGGGTTGTGGGACGACGAGAGGCAGCCGGTCGCCATGATGCAGTGCGGTGCGACGAACCTTCCGCGGTCGGTCTCGATCTGCCACTCGTTCTTCGACTCGTCGAAGTGCGCGGAGGCAACGCGCGTTTCGAGCTGAATGTCGCGGCGCAGGTCGAACCGGTCGGCGACGTGGTTCAGGTAACGCAGGATCTCGGGCTGCGCAGCGTAGCGCTCCGACCATTCCCACTCCTGCTGCAGCTCGTCGGAGAACTGGTAGGAGTACTCCATGCTCTCGACGTCGCAGCGCGCGCCGGGGTAGCGGTTCCAGTACCAGGTACCGCCGATGCCGCTGCCCGCCTCGACCACCCGGACCGAGAGCCCGACGCTCCGCAACTTGTGGAGCATGTAGAGGCCGGCGAAGCCGGCTCCGATGACGACGGCGTCGAACGCCTCGGGTTTTTCCGTCTGAAGTTCAGTCATGCGTCGCTCCGGCGCGGATCAGCGCTCCGATTTCGCTAGAAGACTAGCTACCCAGACGCAACAATGCGTTTTGCAGCACGAGGAGTCCGACCGCATCACCGCCCTGGAGCGTCGAGAGCCTCTTCAACTTCTTCGCGATGGATTCCCCACGCGGGATTTCGCTAGACTACATCGCCGTCCGGCAGAGCATAAGGAGAGACCCATGCCAATCAGCGATTTCGGCTCCCACGATCCCGAGTTCACCCGGGCCCAGAAGGATGCCTGTGCTCGCATCATCGACGCCGTGCGAGCGCTCAATACGAAGGTCGTGCGCCTCAGTGGGTCCGTCGCGGAGCTGAACGAGGCGGCCGACCACATCGAGCAGGTGACCGCCTCGCTCGACCCGGTGACGGCCAGCCGCGCGATCGAGACCTTCCACTTCGAGTTCGATCCGAACGATCCGAACCGGGTGATGCCCTTCAACCCCGCGACCGGCGCCATGAACCCGATGGCCCCGAAGATCGTGATGCGGCTCGACGGCGACACCCTCGTGGGCGAGTTCGCGTTCCCGAGCAACTACGAGAGCGGCCCGGATATCGTGCAGGGCGGAATGGTCGCGGCATTCTACGATCAACTCCTCGCGTTCGCGGTGATGTCCCGCGGACGCACAGGCCCGACCCTCTGGATTCGGGTCAGCTATCTGAAGCGCACCCCAATCGAACAGCCGCTTCGGTTCGAAGCGCAGGTCGTAGAGATCGACGGAGACAACTACCTTGCGCGCGGAGTCTGCTATCTCGGGGACACGAAAGTGAGCGAGGCCGAAGCCGCGGTGCTCGGCAAACTAGACATGCCGCTGGTCGGCCAACAAGCAGAGTGAGGCCCCGATGAAAGGTCGAATCGAAATGCTCTCCCAGGAAGACGCAGTGCAGACCGCGAAGGATCTCGGCATTCCCGAGCAGGTAGGCGGTCTGAACATCTTCCGCACCCTCTTCCACAGACCGAAGACAGCGAAGGCGATCAACGATCTCCTCTTCTCTCTGCTGTTCGAGTCTGAGATCGGTCACCGCCGACGAGAGCTCATCATCATGCGCATCGGCTGGACCACCGGGTCGGAGTACGAGTGGACCCAACACTGGCCGATCTCCGTCCAGATGTTCGACTGCACGCAGGAAGAGATCCTCGCACTCAGGGGCGACTGGGCGTCGGCGACCTGCTTCGACGAGGTCGACCGCGCGATTCTGTCCGCCGTCGACCAACTGCTGGAGACCGGCGACCTCCGCGACGAGACCTGGCAAACCTGCTTCGACGGCCTCGGCCGCGACGCGGCGATCGACATGGTGACGGCTCTGGGCACCTGGTCTCTCATCTCGAAGGTCGCGCGCGGATTGCGCGTGCCGCTGGAAGACGGCGTCGTTGGCTGGCCGCCCGACGGCGAGGTTCCGCCCGTCGGGTCGGTGCCTGGCCCAGCCGGAGCGCTCCATCGGTCGAAACCTCCGGTCTGATCGCTCTCGCGGAGAGCCGACCGGACACGCCTTTTTGCCGCCAGGATGAATCGATGGCGGCCTCGGCGAAGCTGCCGGGCGCCCTGCTGGCGGTGGCAATGCTCCTCGCCGACATACGCGGGCTACCACCACTAAAAGCCCATGCGAAGCCGGATCTCCAAGCGTATCCGCCCGCCTACCAGTATCTCGACGAGAACCGGGAAGGGCGAACGCTTCTCGAGCTTCCGCTCATGGGGGCAGCGCCCGCGTCGACGCGCATCCGCTACAGGACCAGGCACTGGCTTCGGAGGTTCGACGGCTACAGTGGCTCCCCTACCCCGACGATCATGTCCTTCTCCAGGTTCACCAGGAAGCTTCCCGCACCGCAGCCTCTTCAAGGACTGCTCAACCGGGTGGAAGTCGAGTGGCGGCTACCCGTCGACCTGGGCAAATCGGCCGATCATCCTTCCTATCGTCAGACGGTGACGGCCGGGTGACGCAGAGACTCCAAATCGAGAGCGTGCGAACTTTCCTCGGGCGAGGCGTCCCGCATGTCGGCCAGATGCTCGTCCAACAGTCCAGCCACCGCCGAACCCGATAGATCATCAACTATTCTTTTTACCAGCGATTACTCCAACCCGGCACAGCGGGTTTTGACAGCATTGACACCACCATACAAAGACCCGTTATCCGCCTATTGAATATGCGAAAATCTTTAGGCTCTGCCAATCGGGAAGGCCAGCACCTGATCTATGCTGCCGGCCTCAAACGCCAACATTAATAAGCGATCGACGCCCAGCGCCGTTCAGGACAGCAATCCTTTTGCGGATCGGTACGTTCAGGACAAAGACGTTCTTGATTTTTATGAATAGCCCTAAGCCGCCCAGCGTTTCCGCCACGGACGGGAAGAAGGCGCAGCGCGCCCGCTGGCAGGATTGGGCTTGACGAATACAGGGCCACTAAGAGGAAAAGAGCCTTCATCTTTCCTACCGTCAGTCTCTGAAGAATGTCACGCCGGCGGATGTCTACTTCGGCCGGCAGCACAGCATCCTCTCGAAGCGAGGGAGGATCAAACGAAGTACGATGAAGGAACGGAAGAGGCTCTATCGAGCCGGTAAGGCAGCATAGGTTGCTGTCGAAAACTGTCTCTTAGAAAAAGACATCGCGAGTCCGAAAAGTTTCGACGACGTACAGCCTCCGGATCGTCGACCAGGGACTCGAGCAGGCGCACGAGCTCGTCGACCGACGGCGCCGCGTCACGCTCCGCTTGGGTCTCGGGCTCCTCTCGATCGCGATCGTCGGCGGCCATCGGTGTTCGAGACTACCGCAGGCCACCCGATCGGCCGTTCGGCGCGACGCGCGTGCTCCGTCCGGTCAGGCTGCCGCCGCTGGTCCTCTCTCTGGCCCGCCGTCTCCCCGCGTGTTCGACCGGTGGCACAGAGCGGATTCGCGACGACCAGGACGACAGGCGGACGAGCCAGACCGGGCGGCGCGTCCGCACAGGCCGCGAGGAGCACGAGCACTGCAACCGGTGCCCAGCACGAACTACTCGTACCCTAGCCCCCGAGGAACACACCGCCGAGGCTTCCGCCCGACGGTTCTCCGACGACGGAGACCGTCAACCGAGCCGCGCCCCCTTCCACAGCCACGCCGTGGTTGGGCTCGCGGCCAGACTGCCGGACGGAGGTCACACCTGCGGAGAGCTGTGCCGACGAATGCCGGCGGGTGCACCCTGGTAGACGCCAATGACCGCAAAAAGCGCGACGAGTAGAACCAGACCGCCGAACGAGAGCGAAGGAACCGCCGCCTCGACACTGCAGCTCGCCGAGCAGCCATCCCCACCCGTGACGTTCCCGTCGTCGCAGGTTTCACCCGGGTCGGTCAACCCGTCGCCGCACTGCGCGAGCTTCCATGTGAAGTCGTCGAGCAAGACGTTCGTATCGATCGAGTTGTCTCCAGCGTCGAAGACCATGAGGTCGAGGGTAATCGTCTCGCCCGGAACGACGCGGGCAGCTGCGTTGAGCCAGGTCGTGCCACCGCCGGTGGTCGTCGACAGCCCGGTACCCGCGAGATCGGCGGTACCGCTCGGACAGGTATGGCACCCGGTGGCCGTACACACCTCCCAGGTCGTGCTGTTCAGGTTGAGGGGGTTGCCGATCGTGTCCAAGGCGATGTTGCCGTCGGCCGGAATCCCGGGGGCGTTGGAATCGATCAGTGCCAGGTGGCTGTCGTTGAAGGCTGAGCAGACACCACCGAAGTCGGCCGAAAAGAAGCGATGGCGGTAGCGGATGCCGTTTGCATTGGTCGGGACGCGCAAAGTCAGCCGCAGGTTCACCGAGTCGTTCGCGCCCGCCCCGGACGGGCAGACGCCCGAGCATCCAGCGTTCGAGGGCATGCTGCCGCCGTTGGCTGCCAGATAGGCGGCGGGCACGGATCCTATCGAGCCGTGGTCGGTCCCGGGATGGGGCGCGACGAAACCCGGGTCGAAGATGTCGCGCATGGTGCCGCTCGAGAGCCCGGCCATGGTCGCGCCGTTCTGGGGCGAGACGTTGCTCCCATAGCCGTCGAGCACGGCCGCCTGCTTGTTGGTCATGTCGCTGAGCACAAAAGCGTTGGGCGTGGAGCCATCGGCGAGCAGGAACGCAGCGTCGATCAGTCCCCAGGTACGGCTGGCGAGCGGCGGGGCTGCGCTCGTTGCCTGGCAGATGTCCATGGCCTCGGCGAGTTGCGTGGGGAGAACGCTGAAGTCGGAGGAGGCGCTGCAAGTGGACGGCGCAGTCACATCCGAGGTCGCCACGTCGCAGTCGTCGTCCACACCGTTGCCGACAATCTCCAGCGCACCGGGGTTCACGAGGGCGGGACTCACACCAGGGCAGCTTGCGGCCGTGTCGCAGCAATCGCCGTCCGCTGGCTCCCAGCCATCGGAGTCGAGGTCGGCCGCGCCCGCCGAGGCGGCCAGGAGAAGCGTCAGCGTGCCGGCGGCAAAGGCAAGGCAGAGACCAAGCAAGCGTCCCGCGCCCACCGGGGCCGGTCCGAGCAAAAAAAGATCCTCTAGGAATTGATGCGCCGCGTGCCGAGTGTCTGCCGCCATGATCAAACCTCCAGGAAGCAGCTAATACCAGCGGATAGCGAAGTTCAAGCTACGTTTTCGCTACCGTCATCCTATCGTCAGCTGCTCAAGCTCGGCACCCGAGTCGTGAGCCGCGGAGTGATGCTGCGGTGGGTGAGTCGACCGAGCTCAATTGAAGGCCCGTCGAACGAAGCCCTATAGGCCTACCTGTGCGCAATGCTCGAGCTGTGTCCAAGTCGTGGCAGCGCGGATGGATCGGGCAGAATTGCGCGATGCCGAGGCTCTAGACTTCTGAAAACCCACCTTTTCGCCTTGGTTTTTTTTCGTCGCATGGCTCCGATCTTGCATTTGACCCCTGTGGCCGTCAGCCTGCGGTCCCGAAACCCCGTCTTCGCCCCCAAGCCACCGCAGCAGGCTCGCCGGATGCCGCCATGTCATTCCCTTTGCAATCTGGAGAATCCGAAGTGCTGAGATTGAATTCGAACATGCAGGATCGAGTCCCTACGCCGCGCGCCGGTGCGCGTGCGCCGATTCTTCGGCTGCTCCTGCTGGCTGCATTCCTCAGCAGCATGGCTTCGCCGCCACAGGCAGCCGCGGTCGAGACGACGAACTGGCTCGATTACATGATCATCGCCCAGGACCGGATGAGCATCGGGCCCAACCTGAATCTCACAGGAAACTTCGCAGTCACTGGCCCGGGGGGCACGCTCGCGGTCGCTCAACACAGCTTCCAGGTCGACGCCACTCCGGCGCCGCTCATGGCTGCTGACAACATCAACCTCGGCTCGCAAGCGTCGATTGTCGATGCGTACACGAACCTGATTACCGGAAGCCCCACCGCCGAGGTGCGTGGGCAGATTTTCGAACAGAACTTCCCCTTGGCACTCAATCTACCGACCTTCCCGCTCTCGCAAGTCTGCCACTCTTGCGCACTGAGCGAAGACGACGTCATCGTCTCGGCCGACGGCCACATCACGCTGAGCCCGGGTTGCTACGGTGAGTTGTTCGCCCACTCCGACGCGACAGTGATGCTGCAGCCGGGTTCCTACACCTTCAAGGAGTGGGACATCCGGAAGTTTGCCAGCGTGATCGCCAACGGCCCTGTCCAGATTCACGTTCGACACAAGCTCAAGACGCAAGAGGGTAACTTCCTTGGTGCCACCACTGGGGACGCGCTCGATTTTCAGGTGTGGATTGGTGCAAAGAAGTCGTGTGCCCCGCTCTCGAAGCCGACCTCGAGTACGGTCGGGAAGTTCAGCGTCGCGATGGGCACCTTCGTCGCCCCCGAAGACGACGACTTCAATCTCAAGAAGGGCGTCCTTCTGACGGGGACTGTCGTAGCCGAGCAGGTCAGCGTTCGCGGGCAACACAGCGTACGTCCGCCGCCGACCCCGATGCCCTCGGTGACTCCAACTCCCTCCGCGACACCGACCCCGACCCCGAACTTGCCAACACCGATTCCGACGGCGCCGTTCATCCCGCCGACCCCGGCTCCCTCGGTGACTCCGACTCCCGTGGCGACTCCGACCCCAAACCTGCCAACGCCGATTCCGACGCAGCCGTTCACCCCGCCGACCCCGACCCCATTGCCTTGCTACATCTCGCCGCAGCCTTCCAATTGCATGCGCTGAACGACCTCCGGCTGCGGGTAGAGACGAGGATCGCGAACGCGCCTCCGAGGACTCCAGCGCTTACGGAGCCCGCAAGGTCTGACTTCGGCTGATCCGCGAGAAAACCAAGGTCTTGGTCCGAGGGCTCCCCACGGCGGTCGAAGCGGAGGGCTACTTGCTCGATTGCACGCCGAGCGACTGCGTATCCACTTTACCAGGGCGGGGCGTGTGATCCCTTGGACGTGCCGGACTACCTTTGTGAGATCGGTGATCTGGGCGACGTCGAAGGTGCCTACCTCGGAATTGACGATGAGAACGACGTCGACGGCGGGTACGCGGACGAGCCACGCTGCAACTGCTGCGACTTCTGACCCCGTAGGGTGGGGAGAGCCCGGCCGCCGGGTGTGGCTGAGGCGCGATGGCCGGAGCGCCGTCTCCGCCGATGTCTCCCGGGAAACGGTATAGGTAGCCCTCCCCCCCGCCTGAGAGCAGCCACACCGAAACGACCCGTATCCAGAGGGCTCGCTCGGAATCACGGGGGATGCCCCGCGCCACGATTTCGCAATCAGTACGACGCGGGACGCGATCACGGGAGGAAGGGTGTCGCGTTCTCCTGGCCCACCCGATTCCTGATCTAGGACGGCCGCACGATCGTCCTTCCACGCGGGCGCACAGATCAGCTATACGCGAGCATCATGTCCGTGCAGACGAACGCGAGTCCATCGAGGGTCGGGGACGACCCGGCCGAGCCTCAGGGTGACCGAGGGCCACGACTGATCAAACAGACACCACCCTTCTCCGAGGCGGTTCTCCAACAACGAGGCGAGATCCCTGCGATCTACGGCGGGGTCGACTTCTCAACGGTGCCCGAACGCTTTGACAGCGACGCGACGATCGACGAAGACCGGTTCGTTCCGATGCGTGCCGCCGTCTCTCGTGTCTTTGAACGCCCCGCATTGATGGACACCATCCGCGAAGCAACCATGAAGGGCGACCGCACCGGCGACGCTTACGCGGCCCTCATCCCGCAACTGGGGTTCCGCACGCTGGTCGGCATGCTGGAAACCGCCTGCGCCCACGGTGTCGAGAGCGTCGCCGATGCCCCTCCAGAGCTCGTCTCCCTCATCTCCTCGATGGAGGCAACGCCCGAATGGATCGACATGAAGCTCGTCGAGCAAGGAGCACGAGCGGAGCGGATCCCGATGGCAACGGCGACGCCCTTTGCGATCCGCGGCGCCTTTCTCGCAACGTTCCTAAACAAGTACGCCGCGCTCCCGATGACGATGACGGGCACGCTGTCCGATGAGGCTGCGGCGAAGCGGGTGTTCGAGACAGCGAGCTTCTTCACCGCCACGACGCTGCCAGGCGCGCTGGACCGCCACGGCAAGGGGTTCGAGGCCGCGGCGAAAGTCCGCCTCATGCACTCGATGGTACGCTTTCACCTCCTGAACTCCGGCAAGTGGGACGTCGGCACGTATGGCATTCCGATTCCGCAGGTCGACCAGATGCCCGCCGGGTTGATCGGGGTCTTCCTCATGTCGGCACAGCTCCTTCGGAAAGGAAAAACGGAGTTCTCCGCGGCCCAACGCGCGCTGGTCGAGCTTTCGCGATTCCGCTGCTTCCTCCTCGGCCTCCCGCAGGACCTGCTGGGCGAGACGCCGCAAGAGATCGTGGACCTGTTGATCGCCCGCCACGTGTCACTGCGGGAGGCCTACGATGACGAGACCTGCGGGGCCTTGGTACGAGGCACGATGGCGGCCAACCTGTTCGATCGCTCCACGCTCAAGGGCCGGATGCACGCCTGGCTCGAGAACGGGTTCTCCAGGTTCATTCTGATCAAGAGCTTCCTGAACGGCGACACCGAGAGGGCGGCATCCATCGGCATCACTCTCGGCCCTGCGGAGAAGGCGGCTGCCGTGGCTGCGGGCGCCGCCGTGGCCGCGTCCGCGGCGTTCTACCGGATCGGCCTGCGTCTGCCGTTCGTGTCCGCGCGGATCGATCGCCGGCTCAACGCCAAGATCGCCCGACTCCTCGACACGTATGGCCATGCGGACTTCGTGACGGACGCGGATCAATATGGCCTCAGTTCGGCGCCGTAGCGGCCGGAGGATACCGACCCGAGCCACCGCGTACGGCGCGCCCTGGCATCTGCGACGTGTTCAGCGATCAGCTGCGACGGTCGCTGGGGGCGGGCAGGCGCGACTTCGTATTCTTCCGCAGAGGAGAAACGTAACGACTCCTAGTTTTCCTACTTGGAACCAGATCCACCAGTGCTTCTCGCAAATTTTCATGCTCCAGCCGGCGGTGGCCGCTTGAACGTATCCGCAACCCTAAGTGGCACCGGGTCGGCCGCCCCCCCGAGGAGAAGCTACTTTGAACCGCCGGTCCTCCTCCGTCACAGGCCACAAGTCTGAGAACGCGGACCACCACGCCCCCTGCCCGGCGTTCATCTCAACATGAACCCGTCCACCCAATCGAGGTTGAACGATCGTCTCGTTGCGTCGTGACGCATCAGGAGGCCGCTCTCAGGCAACACCTCGCTACGAAGCAGTTCCCGTTCGGAGCATCTCCCCGAACTGGTCCTTCCGCTCCCGAATGAACCGCCCGAGCGCGTGGGGATGGCGCGTGGTCACAAAGTCCACGTCCAGCAACCCACGGGACACCAGATCCGTGAACATCTCGCGGACCGGTTTCCCCGCAGCCACGATCAGCTTGGGCTTCCTGTAGTCGATCTCTGCGACCAAGTGCCTCTTCACACACTCCGCACCGATCTCTGACCGCACCTCGGGCCCGTACTCGCCGAAGTTCCGAGGTGTGGTGCATCGAACCGCATTCGTGATCACCACCCGGTCGAGCACCTCGCCCGGCTCACACCGACTCGTAGTTTTTCTTGGCAGCCAGCGCGAGGAGAGCGAACGATCGACGTTGCAGTTCTGGACCACAGGGCACCCAGCGGTGCATGTCACGACGTTTCGGTAGTACGGAGACGCTCCCATCGGGGCCACTCTCGGATGGCACGCCCGGAGAAGCAACTGCCTGCGCACCGCTTTGGTTCATCCAGACGCTCGCTCTGAGTGGCCTACGGCGCCGATGCGCGGAAGAAGATCGAGTAGAGGACCGGGATCACCACCATCGTGAGCACCGTTGCGAACATCAGGCCAAAGACGATCGTTACCGCCATCGAGATGTCGTGAGAACGAGGCGGGAGTCACCTCGGGTTCGAACGGGCCAGAGTAGTCGTACAGAAGTGCTCGTGTGTCGTCTCCCTGATCTTCCATTTTCGCGCGCGGCGCGATTCTCACTCGGCCCGATCGCCCTAATGTGCGTTCGGCAGCACGGCCAGGACCTTCTTGGCGAGCTCCTCGACCGGCCACGGGCCATCCGCCTCCTGACGAAACCCGATCAGGGTCTCAGTCGGCGCGGCGTGCACGCCCACATATCCCCCTGCGGCGGAGAAAAGCTTGCCCGTGACGTCTCGTGCCAAGTCACTCGCGAGCAAGACGTAGAGTGGGGCGGCGTGCTCTGGGTCGGCAGGGGCGAGCGAAGCTGCGCGAGTCGCGTCGTCGAGGATTCCGCGCGCATGCAGGCGCTCGATGTGCCGCTCGTACTCCGGCCCGGTCGAGAGGCGAGTCCGGGCCCCCGGGCAGACGGCGTTGACGCGAATACCGTGCTCGCGGAGCTCTGCTGCGAGCGCGAACGTGAGACTGTTGGTACCGCCCTTGCCCGCCGGGTAGCCCGACCCGCCGTAGATGCCCACGTAGGCGTGCGAGCTCGTATTGACGATCGACCCGCTCCCCTTCCGCACCATGTGCGGGGCCGCGTGACGACACGTGTTGAAGACGGTCGTAAGGTGCGCGCCGATCAGCTCCTGCCAGGCAGTGAAGGAGAGGTCGAGGATCGACGATCCCGGCGGCTCTGCAGTGCCCGCGCAGTTGACGAGGATGTCGATGGCGCCGAATCGGTCGATACACGTCTCGACGAGCGAGCCGGCGACGTCGAAGTCGGCAGCGGATCCCGCGCATCCGTGCGCGCTCCCTCCCGCGTCCACGATGGCACGCACCGCCTCGTCGATCGCCGACTCGTCACGTCCGTTCACGATGACGGAGGCGCCGTGCATCGCGAGAGCCTCGGCCACCGCGCGGCCGATGCCGCGGCTGCCGCCCGTGACCACCGCAGCCTTGCCCTCGACGCTCTTACTTGCGGCCATCGCGTCGGGCCGCAGAGAGCTGGCGCAGGAGCGTCTCTTTCAAAAAGCCCAGCTGGCGCTTTCGCGTCTCCTTGGGCCCGCGCTCCAAGACGTGCACCGATGAGAGGCCTGACAGAACCGCGACGACATAGCCCTGGATCGCCACCGCGTCGGCTGGCGGAAGGGGAACGTCGCCGAACAAACGCTTCCAGGTCTGCATCCAGCGGTCGAGTTCCACCATCGCGGCGCCGTCGGGGAGACCACCGTCTTCCTCCGGAGCGCCGGCGAGGTTTGTCAGGATCTCCGTCGCCGAGCGGAACGTGTCGCTTCGGAAGTGCTCCCACGCTGCGTCGACGAAGCCGTCGACCCTCTTCTCGAGCGAGACGCCGTCAGACGGTACCGCGTCGACCCGGTCCATGAACTCGCGCGCGCCGTCTTCGAGCACAGCCAGGAGGATCCCGGTCTTGTCACCGAAGTGATGCTGAGCAGCGCCCCAGCTCACGCCGGCGCGGCGCGTGATCTCTGTCGCCGTGGCGCGCTTGAAGCCAAGCTCGGCGATGGCCTCGACGGCCGCAGCCTTGATCCTGGTGGTCGTCTCGGCCGTGCGCTCGGCGTGGGTGCGCCGGCGGCGGACGCGGCGCGTTGGGGAAGTCGTCGTCGCCATACTCGAATCCTCGATATCATGGATCTTCTTTACCATCTAGGCATAATACATTTACCTTGCTTTTAAATGGTAAAAGTGCGAAACGAGCCTCATGCAGACAGCGCCGAAAGAGGAACCCCACGAGGTCGCCGCTTTGAAACTTCCCCCCAGGCTGTCCGGCGGCTGGCCTCTCGTGGGACACCTCCAAGCCCTCCGACGCGCGCCGATCGACCTCTTCTGGCGAGTTCGGAACGAATGCGGCGACGTCGGCGAGATCAAGCTGGCCACCTCCGAAGTCGTCCTCCTCACCGGCGAAGACGCGCAGGAGGCCTACTTTCGCGCCCCGGAGGAACAACTCGACCAGGCCGCCGCCTACCCGTTCATGACGCCGGTCTTCGGAGAGGGCGTCGTGTTCGACGGCACCACCGAGCAGAGGCGGGAGGCCATGCAAGCGCAGTCGCTGCGCGACAAGATGATGCGCGGACACGCCGAGACCATCGCGAGCGAGGTCCGGCTGATGGAGGCGCGTCTCGGCGACTCGGGCGAAATCGACCTGCTCGACTTCTTCGCCGAGCTGACGCTGTACACGTCGTCCGCCTGCCTCATCGGCAAGAGCTTTCGCGAGGAGCTCTCGGCCCAGTACGTCCCGATCTTCTACGACCTCGAGCGCGGTACGGACCCCCTCGCCTACGTGAATCCGTATCTACCGATCTCCGCGTTCCGCAAGCGCGATCGCGCCCGCAAGAAGCTCGTGGGCATGATCGCGGACATCTTCGAGCGGCGCGGCAAAGTTCCGAAAGAAGAGCGGGAGCTGTTCGACATCCTGCTCTCGCTGAAGCACGAGGACGGATCTCCGCGGTACACGATCGACATGCTCACCGGCATGTTCATCTCGACCATGTTCGCCGGCCACCATACGACCTCCGGCACGACCGCGTGGACGCTGATCGAGCTCCTCCGCCATCGCGACTACGGCGGTCGGGCCATCGAAGAGGTCGACGCACTGCATGCGCAGGGTGAGGACATCACCTACCAGGCGCTGCGCGAGATCCCCGTCCTTGAGAACGCCATCAAAGAGGCGCTCCGCCTGCACCCGCCGCTCATCATCCTCATGCGCAAGGTGATGTCCGACTTCGAACACAGCGGCTACCGGATTCCCGCCGGCAAGATCGTTGCCGCCTCCCCCGCCGTCTCGAACCGCATGCCCGAGAAATTCCCGGAGCCAAATCGGTACGACCCCGACCGCTACGCCGAGGGCCGCGCCGAGGATCGCCAGCCGTTCGCCTGGATCCCCTTCGGCGCGGGCCGCCACCGCTGCATCGGCGCCGCGTTCGCCCAAATGCAGATCAAGGCGATCCTCGGGATCCTGCTTCACGACTACGAGTGGGAGCTCTCCCAGCCCCACGACAGCTACCAGGACGATCACTCCAAGATGGTCGTTCAGCTCCGCCAGCCCTGTCGCGCCAAATACCGGCGCAGGGAGGCACAGAGATGAAGATCCGCGTCGACTACGATCTTTGCCAGGGACACGGAACGTGCAAGGGAGAGGCTCCCGAAGTGTTCGATGTCGACGACGATGCGATGCAGGCGATCATCCTGCAGGAGAAACCGGAGCCCGCGCTGCACGACAGAGTCCGTCAGGCGGCCAAGTTCTGCCCGACGAATGCCATCCAGATCGAAGAAGAATCCTGAGGAGAAAAGACATGTCGTCCTTCCCGAGAGAAGAAATCAAAGAGATGCTCCGCCGCTGGGTCGCTCAGAACACCGAGTGCGGCAAGACCGGTGAGTGGTCGAAGATGGCCCGGTTCTACACCGACGACGCGCTGTACACTTGGAACAATGGCGCCGACTGGGAGTTCGCGGCTCGAGGCATCGACCAGATCCGGGATTGGGTCTTCGGCACGGAGATGGCCGGGCTCGAGAACTGGAACTACCCGTACGTCCGCACCCTGATCGACGACGAGAAGGGCGAGGTCCTCGGCGTCTGGCGCCAGGTCGCACCCGACAAGGACCCCGATGGCAACCCCCACGAGATCGCCGGCACGGGCGGCTCGTGGTTCCGCTACGCTGGCAACTACAAGTGGTCGTGGCAGCGCGACTTCTTCGACCATATGAACGCGGGCCACATCTTCCTCAAGATGGCCGAGCAAAAGCAGCTCAAGCCGGCAATGATCGAGCGCATGGAGAAGGGCTCGAAGATGCCGGGGTGGATCCGCCGCTCAGAGCTGGACTGGTACGAGACGATCGTCGACCGCGAGGACTGACGATTGCGGGGACTCCTAACCGGTGCAACCCGCTTCATCGGCTTCCACGAGGCGGCGGCGCTGGTGCGCGATTCGGAGAAGGGCGAGCGCCTCCTCGGGCCGCTCGGGATTGGGGCCTCCGACCTCGTGCGTGGGGACATGACGGACCCGGGTGCGGTACAGACCGCGGTCAAAGATTGTGACGCGGCCATGCACGCGGCCGCCGGAGTGTCGGTGACGAGCCAGGCCGTGGACCTCTTCTCCAACCTCCGAGGCACGAAGGTCGGCTTGGGTGCGGCCATCGCGCGCGCCGTAGTCCGCGAAAACTCGTCACGGCGGTCGATCAGGTTCCAGTGGCCTGCATCCATATACCTCGGCCCGGCTCGGCGAAGGGTCTGAACCCGCCCACCACCCAGGGCGCAGAGGGGGCATCGGCCCCATCTCCCATCCCTTCTCTGGGGATGCCGCGAGCACTTCTACAGGGCTCGGCACCCCTGCTATCCCATGTGTCCGCGTTCACTCCGACGGCTCGGGAATCGCGTCGACCGAGTTTCCGGACACGACGGGGCGCAGCCGGGGCTCCAGTACATCATTCGGCCGAGCGGGCGAGGCGGTCTGTCGAATGCGTTGGTCATTGCGCTACAGATCAACGTGCCGATCTGAGAGTGGGTTCTCAGCTACCGAGGCAGAACGATTTCAAGAGAGTGCGCGTGCGGCTGCGCTCGTCGTCGTTGGTGGTGAACTCAGAGGCGGCGAAATCGGTGACGCCGGCGCCCGCCAACTCGTCGAGCTTCGCACGGACCTGATCCTCGTCGCCGATCAGGGCCAACTCGCCCGGGCCCTCGACCCCTTCGCGGTCGAACATGGCGCGATACGAAGGCAGGCTGCCGTACATCGCAAGCCCCTTGGCGACGATCGCACGCACGCGCGCGGCGTCGTCGGTGACACAGACAGGAAGCGTGGCGATGATTCGCGGCGCCGGCCGGCCGGCTGCTTCTGCTGCCGCGGTGAGCTTCGGGCGGATATGCTCACGCACTGTGCGCGGTCCGACCCACGCGAGCGTCGAGCCATCTGTTCTCGCGCCCGCAACCCGCAACGCCTGCGATCCGAGCGCCGCGACGACTACGGACAGCGGCTCCTCCGGCGCCCGAAAGATCTCGGCCTCGCAGGAGAGAAGTTCGCCGGTGAAGGAGACCTTGCCGCAGGTGACCAGAGGCATCAGAATCGAGAGGTACTCTCGCATCTGCCGGATCGGCTTGGCGAAGCCGATGCCGAGCTGCGCCATCATCATTTCGTGGGAGAGGCCCACGCCCAGCGTCAGCCGGTTTCCGATCACACCGCGGGCCGTGAGCGCCTGGCCTGCCAGCACCATCGGGTGGCGCGGCAGCATCGGGACCACCGCGGTGCCGAGCTCGATCCGCGGAACCCGCTGGCCGACGAGCGCCAGAACGGTCAGCGCATCAAAGCCGCCGGTGGGGTGTTCCGCGAGCCAATAGCTGGCGAAGCCGTCGTCGGCGGCTCGTGCTGCGTGCTCTGCGACCGAGTCGACCGAGGCCCGGAGAACCAATCCCGTACCGTTGATTCCAAGACGCATCATCCAATCTGCTTACAAGAACCGGCATGCGATCTGTAGCTGGCTCCAACTCCATTGGGGCTCTTCCGCCGGCTCGGATCGTCGCTCGTAGCCAATTGCCCGAGTCTGCAGCCTCGGATATTTCACGGGGATGCGAACGCTCAACCTCCTCCTCCTTTCCGTCGTCCTGATCGCCGGATACGGCGGCTGCGCCGACACCGCGTCCCTCCCCGAGATCCTGCGCGGGGTCGACTGCGTCCGAACCGCGGAGCAAGACCCGCTCCAACCGGCCGACAGCTGGGATGTCCTGATCGAGGGCTACGAACGGGCCGACTCGCAGAACCCGCCCGAACCCGGCGCGACCGTCTTCATCGGCAGCTCGAGCATCCTCTTCTGGGCGACCGTAGCCGACGACATGGCGCCGTTGCCCGTCCTGAATCGGGGCTTTGGTGGCTCTGTCATGACGCAGGCCACCGGCTACATCGATCGGATCGTCCTTCCGTACCAACCGCGAGCGGTGGTTCTGTACGAGGGCGACAACGACATTGCCTTCGGCCTCTCCGCCGACTGCGTCCTGGAGGATTACGATGCATTCGTTGCGACGGTCCACGAAGAGCAGCCTGACGTGCCGATCTACTTCCTCGCCATCAAGCCGTCGATCGCTCGAGCAGCGCTCTGGCCGGTGATCGAGCGAGCCAACGCCCTCGTGCGTGCGCGGACGAGTACCAACCCCAAACTCAACTACATCGACGTTGCGACGCCGATCTTCGACGCGAGCGGCGAAATCCGAGGCGATCTATTCGTCGCGGACGGACTGCACTTGAACGCTGCCGGCTACGCGCTCTGGACCAGCGTCGTCCACCCGGTTCTTCTCGGTGACCTTTCGTAGGCCTACGACCGACGCCCCCTTCGGCAGAGTGATCGCCGCTCTTCTTGGCTGGCGATGTTCGCTCTCGAAGGCGCCGTCGTTGATTGCCTGACCGGTGGTAAGGCCAACCAATACAAGGCACTTCTCGATTTTCTCGAAGAACTCGTTTCGCAAGAGGTGCGAACAAGCCAGTAGGATCCAGGGAGAATTTTTCATGCGCGCCAGAAATGAAACTGCGCTCCTCCAACGTCCCTCGATCCGAGGTTGGCGAACCTTGCTGATTTCGCTTTTGTTGTCGTTGTCGATGCTAGCTTTTCAAGGCTGTGGCGACAGCGATGGAGCAACAGATTCCGCAGCAACCGACCCTCTTCTTGCCCGAACCAGTCTAGGTGATGTCCAGGGCTTCGAGCGAGAAGGAGCCGCCTGGTTCCTTGGAATCCCGTACGCAGAACCTCCGGTAGGGAACCTGCGTTTCAAGCCACCGGTTCCGACAGCTCCGTGGACGGGAACTTTCAATGCGGCCTCATTTGGACCAGCTTGTCCTCAACCGGTCGAGGCGGGCCAGGTTCTCTATCAACACCAGAGCGAAGACTGCCGTGTTCGGGTTCAGCTGAAGTTGGACCGAATCGGGGTTTGAAATAAGAGACACTCGACCGAGCGTCCTCGATGGGGACGAAGACCGTCACCTGGGTGAACCGAGCGGTGTGCTCCGGCGGCCGGCTCCGATGCCGGGCGGTAGGAAATATGAACGGCCTCTTTGCCCGGGTCGACGGGTAGCGGCGATCGCGAAGCCTGGAGCGAGGTCCAGTTTTCGGGTGCAGGCGGCCGCGTCGTAGCCGCCGGGCGGAACGGTCCAGAGATGAGGCGTCGGCGTGATTCGGCGAGGCAATGTCGCCTCTTGTCGGTCGAGCTCGCGCCCCGATACTCCTTCCTTCGATTTTGACTGTTGCCTTCGCCCATTTCGCCGTGGTAACGCAGTCCTCATGAAGCCCCCTCGGACCACTCCCTCTTCCCTTGGAATCCGCCTCATTCCTGCCCTCCTTCTGCTCACAGCCGGACTTCTGCCAGCGAACGGCCATGCCGACGAACAGATCTTTGACGATCTGATCGTACACGAGAACGTCTGCATCGGCCAACCTTGCGCTGACGGAGAAGTTTTCGGGTTCGCCTCTCTAAAGCTCAAAGAAGATAACCTCCGGATAGAGTTTCAGGATACGTCGGTCTCAGCTGCCTTCCCCACGAAAAACTGGGAACTGCGCGCGAATAGCAGATTCAACGGCGGCGAGGAGTATTTCGGGATCGTCGATATGGATGATCTCTCGCAGACGTGCGTCGGAGGAAACAACGACGGCGCCGACTGCACGTCGAATCCGGATGCGTGTGGAGGCTCTTGTGTGGATGGACCAAGTGTCGGTGCCTCCTGCTTTTCGGACTCGTCTTGCGGCCCTGCCACCTGCGTTGGAGGCACGAATGACGGCGCCTTTTGCGTCGTCGACTCCATGTGCGCCGGTGGGACCTGCAACTTCCCGTATACCTGTAGTGGCATTGGAACCTGCTCGGAACCGGGCAATGTGATCTTCCGCGTCGGTGGCGATGCTCCGGCCGAAAGCCTTACCATCGACTCCGCCGGAGTCGTGTCGGCTCCGGCGGGCGCGGTCGTCTCGACCGGACTCGAGGTTGTGGGCAGCATCGGTGTGACGGGAACCGTCGACGGCCGGGACGTTTCGGCCGATGGTGCAACGCTCGACGGCATCTCCGGCGGTATTTCGACCAATGCCTCGAACATCTCCGCGAACACGACCGCGATTGCGGGAAAGGCCGACGCCTCGGCCGTGGCCGCGAACACGACCGCGATTGGCAACAATACGACGGACGTCGCGACCAACAAGACCGCAATCGATACTCACGTGGGCGATACCAGCAACCCGCATAACGTGACTGCGGCGCAGCTCGGGATCCCTTCGGGACCTGGTGGAGACCTTCAAGCCGGAATCCTCGAGCAGAGTGACTTCACGACCACCGGGTCGCCAAGAACCGCGGAAGTCACGTTTTCGTCTCCGCGCACTCAGCCCTATGTCCTAGTCCTCGGGCTCGTTTCGAAAAACGCCAAGCTCCTCGGCAATGCAACGATTCTCGAACAACGTGCAGACGGCTTCACCGTAGGAATGCCGAAGACCAACATGAGGAAGCTGGTACAGCTGAACTGGATGGTCGTCACGCCCTGACACGATTCATTGAACAGACCTGATGGGGAAGGTCGCGCAGCCCCGATTTCCTTCCGGTTCGGCGTGAATCGTACTGACCTGCCCCCGATTTCTCGGTCCATCTGAGACATGAGCGACCTCCTCCTCTTGGCTTAGGGGTGAAACTCATACACCCGATTGTCCGCCCGGCGGGCGTCGACGCGGCCGCCTGGACCCGAAAACTGGACCCCGCTCCAGGCTTCGCGGTGGCGGCTACCCGGCGACCTGGGCAAATAGGCCGTTCATGTTTCCTACCGCCGGCAACGGAGGAGACTTCTCTGGCGAACGTGAATATTGCTGGCGGTTTCATCGCATGGCCTCCGGTTCCTCGTCTTCTAGGATCATGTCCTCAATGCCGCCCGACGGCTCCGCCGCGGCCGCTTGAACCCGAAATCCGGACCTGGCTCGAGCCTTCGCGGTGGCGGCTACCCGCCGTCCTGGGCAAATGGGCCCTTGATCCCGCCTACCGCCAGTCCACTTCTTGGTGGCCGGTTTTGGGGCGGACGCAGACTTGGAGAGTGTGCAGTTTAGCCCCTCCTTGATTCTGGAGTAGCTTCGGCTCCGTCACGGCCGCCTCCTTTCTTTGATCGATATCCTGTCGGCTGGGGCAGCAGGCCATGACTGATTGGAATCGTTTCAGGCGACCCTTTGATCATTTCGGAGCGTTAGTGGACTTCTCTGTCGCTGCCTGCGTCTCGGTTGTGTCCGTCGGCGCCGACCACATCTCCTGCACCTTCTCCCACTTTGGGTTGATGACTAGGGCGCCGTCATCATCGACGAGGTACTTCGCGGTAACGTAGGCCGCGACCTCTGTTGGTGTGCCTCCCTCGGCGAACATTGCCTCCAATTCGGCACGGTGGCGATCGTCGTTCGGCGTCCGCCGCTTGTCCGCCACCTCAGCGAGCTCCT
>JAQWRY010000009.1 GCA_029243485.1 Candidatus Binatia bacterium
GTCAACGAATGGAACCAAACCGCGGCGCGGATAACTGGTTTTCACAAGGCTGAGGTGCTTGAGCGCAATTTGGTGAACGACTTCATCACCGATGATTACAAGGCGGCGGTGAAGGAGGTGCTGGATAAGGCGCTTCGTGGAGAGGAAACGAGCAACTACGAATTCCCACTGTTCACCAAGGCGGGCGACCAACTCCATTTGCTATTGAATGCCACATCCAGACGCACAAAGGATCAGGTCATTCTTGGCGTGATCGGAATCGGCCAAGACATCACTGAGCGCAAGGCTACCGAGCGGATGAAGGCGGAGTTCGTTTCAGTGGTTTCTCACGAACTCCGAACCCCTCTCAGTTCGATTAGCGGTTCCCTTAAGTTGCTTGAGCAGGGCCTCGCCGGTCCCCTTCCGAAGGAAGCGGAAGAACTCACCCTGATCGCCAGCCGGAACTGCGGGAGGCTGATTCGACTCGTAAACGACATCCTTGACCTTGAGAAATTTCACGCCGGAATGGTTAAGCTGCGAGTCAATTCGGCTAATTTGTTTGAAATCATTGAGAAGGCCTGCGCGGCGGTGTCCGGCCTCGCGACCGCAGGGCAAGTGTCCGTCTCCCTTCCAAAGAGGATCGACCAACGGCTGGAGGTTGACGAAGATCGAATCGTACAAGTCCTGACCAATCTTCTGGGTAACGCGATCCAGTTTACGCCGGCGGGCGGCAAGATCCATATTGAGCACACCGAGCTCGAAAGCGGTGCTCACAGAATCGCCGTCCGTGACTTTGGTGAGGGGGTTAAGCCAACCGAACACTCAATGATTTTCGACAAGTTCCGGCAACTCGATTCCTCTGACAGTCGAGCCAAGGGCGGAACGGGGCTTGGCTTGGCCATCTGCAAGAGTATCGTCGACCAACATGGAGGGCAGATCGGGGTGGAGAACCCGGCGGACGGCGGAGCCCGGTTCTGGTTCGTGCTTCCTTCCGGCCGCGATTTGGTTACGAAACCCTCTGTGCCTTAGCCTCGCTAGTGGGCTGGCTAAGGAGGCGCACCATCGGAGCGGTGTCGGTTCTGCCTAGTCGCATTCGCTTTCGGATGCCGCTGCGAAACCGACGACACTCCTGGTCGGTTTGTGCCGCTGCCGGCGCCTTCGTGAGCCCAGGTCCAGTTTCGTCATGCCCGAGAGGGGCCACTTCAGGAGGTCTCCCCGAGCCTGCGTGGTGCGAGAAACGAGTCCTTTGCGTAGGTCCGAACTAGCCAAACGCTGATATCGAGCGATTCAAAAATTTGGTATCGGTTTTCGGATCGACCCAAAAAGGGAACGCGTCGATTTCCTGCGTTCGCTTCGTCGTGGCGCATGTCGAAGAAATCAATGGGCTCGACCTCGTGCGGGAGCTTGAGCTCCTCGAGCAGCCAGAGAACCCGGCCCGCACGTGAAGCCGGATGTCCGCACAGGGGCAAATCGGGTTCGTGTGTTTGGGTTGCCCTGTAAGTCCTCTTCGCGGACCTTCTCTCTTGGCGGCGCTGCTGGGGGAGGACGCCGCGGGGCTGTCGGCGACGGCGCACTCGGCTTCTGGACGGCTGTCCGCGAGGTGTGGCCGGAGACGCGAGAGCGGCGGTGCTGGGTTCATTGTCTCGCGAACGAACTCGATAACGATGACTTTCAAGCTCTTGGAGATGGCGGAGAAGCGGTGGCGAAGGCTCAGCGGCCACGCGCTGCTCCCGCTGGACGCACACGGAGTCAAGTACCAGGACGGAATTCAACTGGAGAACAAGGAAGAATGCGCCGCCTGACCACGCCCGGTCCACAGGATTCGCGAAGATCTCCCTGCTCTTGCGTGGTATATATGACCTCAGAGAATGGCGCTTGGTACTCTTCGTTTAGTTTCTTTTGCATTCCGTGCACTGCGGGCGAACGGGGATGTCAACGGGGGAGTGAAGGCAGACTTGTCTTGCCATTCGCCCGTGGTGAGCCCAGCGCTCGGATGACCCAGGACAACGCGGTGGACAATTGTTCTCGCTGAACGAGGCGTACACACGGGGCCGTAGTCGAGATGAACGGCCTATTCGCCCAGGTCGACGGGTAGCCGCCCGCGCGAAGCCTGGAGCGAAGTCGATTTTCGGGGACAGAGCCGCGGCGGCGCAGCCGCAGGGCGGCTCCGCGTCAGGTCTGTCCGGGAAATCCGACAGCAGCAGAGACTCAATTTCTCGATAGGATGGCACCGACCCCGCCGTTTCTGTATCGGTGCTAGCTTGGCGGGGGCAGGATCCGTGGCCATGAGACTGTCCGTCGCTTCAGGCCGCCTCTAAATGATGAAGACACTGAGGTGTGAGTTCCTTTCCGCGATTCCTAGCTTTTAGTGCTTTTGTCTCGATGAGCACAGGAATCCCAATGGAGAACTTTTGAGCGAATCAATAGACAGCATTAAGAGATTGATGAAGAAAATCGATTCTCTTCGAGCACGTCTCAAAAAAAGCGATGAGTCCAGCCGCGACGGAGGCTCGCTCAACTACCTCCTCTTGGAGAGCGCAGCACGACGCGACGCCGTCTTGCAGTGCTCTCTTGATTGCATCGTCACCATCGATTCCGAGGGACTCATCTTAGAGTTCAATCCTGCGGCCGAGGACACCTTCGGGTACAAACGCGACGAGGTGCTGGGCAAGGGAATGGCGAACCTCATCGTGCCCCCCTCGCTACGCGCTGCTCACGAGCAGGGATTGAAGCATTACCTCGTCTCCGGTGAAGGTCCTGTACTCAACCGGCGGATCGAGATCACTGCCGCCCGCTCCAACGGTCAGGAGTTCCCCGTGGAGCTGGCAATCACGCCCTTTCGAATTGGGTCCAAAACGGCATTCACCGCTTTTATCCGTGACATCACGAAACGCAAGAGAGCCGAGGAGACCCTGCGCGAGACCGAGCGTCAGTTGAGAGAGGCGCACAAGCTGGAGGCCGTCGGGAAACTTGCCGGTGGCATTGCCCACGATTTCAATAATCTGTTGACGGTGGTGATCGGGAGTAGCGAACTTATCAAATCAACAAACGACTCCGCGGTCATCAATCAACTCGCTGGGGACATTAAGGAAGCGGCTGACCGAGCTGCTCGACTAACGAGACAACTTCTGACCTTCAGCCGCAAACAAGTCACTGAGTTGGTTGCAGTTGACCTGAACGATTTGGTGAGCAGCGCAGAAGAGACATTAAGGCGACTCATCCCCGCCGAGGTCGAGCTGCAACTAGACCTGGAACCTAACCTCAAAGCCATCCTCGGGGACCTCACTCAGGTCGACCAGGTGATCATGAACCTGGTCGTCAACAGTGGCAACGCGATAGAGGGAGCTGGTCAGATCCGCGTGGTTACGAAGGGCGTCGAGCTGACTTCCGACGAGGTGTTGAGTGGTAATATGGCACCAGGCGGTTACATCCGGCTCGAAGTACAAGATACGGGGAGCGGAATGACCGAAGAGGTGCAGTCGCATATTTTCGAACCCTTCTTCACCACCGCGAACCTTGGTGAGGGGGCCGGGCTCGGGCTTGCCACGGTCTACGGCATCGTTCTGGAGTGCGGGGGGTTTATGGAGGTCGAAAGTGACGTCGGGCACGGCACCTCCTTTTCGATCTACTTCCCCGCGCTGGATTCCCCAGCAGCGCTCCAGGAGCCGCAGCTCAAGGCTTGGGATCCCGCCGGAGGTGCGGAAACGGTCTTGGTGGTGGAGGACGATGAATCGGTCAGGGCGCTTGTCTGCAGGATCCTCAGGTTTGAGGGATACAAGGTTCTGGAAGCCAGCGATGGGCCGCAGGCAATTTTGATCTCCGACCAAACGCACAAAGGGCCGATCGACCTGCTGGTCTCCGACATCCTCATGCCCAATACCGATGGTCGTGATCTGGCCCATCAGTTGTCGCGCTCGCGTCCCGAGATAAAGGTTCTCTTGATGTCGGGGTTTGCCGAGAGCGTCTCTACCGAGGGCCGTCCTAACGACAAGTCAGCCCGGTTTCTGGCCAAGCCCTTCATCCCTTCCGAGCTGAAAACTCTGGTCCGGAATATTCTCGACGACTGATTTGCCGAATTCCATGGTTGCAAAAGGGGCCTACCGGATTTTCGCTTCAAGCTCGTGACCAAGACGCCCGATCTGGAGTCGCAGCGCTTCCCTGAGCTGCCCGGGTTCTTCGGATCAATCGATTATTGAGAGATCGCCCCTGCGGTTCGGGTTGTCATCTTCTCTAACTCGAGATCGAGCTCTGCGAAGAGTTTATTCAGTCGCACATTCTCTTGCTCGAGCGAGCGCAGTTGCTTCGTGTCGCTAGCCGTCATCGAACCGAAGGGCTTCTTCCACGCGTAGATCGTCTGCTCGGCCACGCCGTGCTTCTTAGCCACCGCCGGGGGCCGGTCGGTCTTCCGAAGAATCTTGACCATCTGGTCGTCCGTGGATCTTTTTTTTCGGCTTTCGCTCTCCGTACTGGTTGCCGGAGAAGAAGATTCTCACGTCTCAACTGGGCCGAAAAACGCGGGGTAGGTCACTGGGGTGGGTCACGGTCTGATTGCCGAGTGGGCCGAAAACGGGGGCTTGTAACCAACGAGCTTGCGGCGCAGCAGAGACCCGGCTTCGGATGCTGTCATGCTCACGATTTCATTGGCTGCGACCCGGGTCGCAAGGCGACCGAGGAATGTCTCGAATTCCGCTAGGAAAGCCTCATCTGCCGCTCCGTCGTCCATCATTGCCGGGAGGGCCATCACGATGCCCCAGGTCGAGGCTGCATCGGCGCTGGGAACGGCCGCGTCGAGTTGTTCTTCCCATAATGACAAGTCCCCTTCAGCGATGTTGTCGATCCGCGTATCGATTGAGGTGGTAGCTCGTACCTCTCGATCGCTGTGGGTCACGATTGCGAGGGTTTCCGAAGGGTCTGAGAGGCAGATGTCGTCAGGGTGGGCCAGCCACGAATGGAGCAAGGCGTTGGCATCCGCATCTGCAATTTCGCCGTCGTAGGTGTCGCATACGAAGCTTTGGGAATTCGTCGAGAGCCCGAGCCCGGCGAGCACCGTGGACATGCCGAGGGCGTGAACTTCGGTGAGCCATTCCTGCGACCCGGCTTCGGGGGGCCTCGCGGTGGCGATGCTGAACTGGATTCCCGATGCGGTGACAGGCGTGACTCCGCAGTCTCCGACAAGAGCGTCATAGGTATCATCGACGTATTCGCTGCCGTGCGTGTGGATCCCAATCTCGTGGCCGTCTTCGAGGAGACTGTCAACGAGATCCTGTCCCTCGTCGGTCTCGCACAGTGCGGATGCCATCCCGTAACTCATCTGGAAATTGGCCACGATGTCGTGATGGTTGAGGCTGTTGGCGACCGCAGTGATTAGAGCGGTCGTTTCGGCCCGAAGCTGGAGGTCGACCGTCACCATGTTTGGGTTTTCGTAGGGCTGCCAGTCGTCGTCGAGGTGGGCATGGATAGAGATCATCGTCGGCAAGCTGGATTGGTCGGATTGGCCAGATTGGTCATATTCATCTCTACTGACCTTGGAGTTTCCAATCCCTGACGCCTCCATGCTGACGGTGGCGATTGATTCGTCAACCACCTCCGCGTTGCCGGTGCCGGTGCTGTTGCCACTGCCGCAGGCGCCGGTGATGAGCACGAGCATCGCGGCAGAGAAGAATATTGAGGGCTTCACTTTCGACACATAGGAGATCATGGTTGGCTTGGTCGTGTTTCCCATGCCGAGTCCCTTCGCCGGGCGCGATCGAGATCTTGTGTGCCAAGCGATCTTCCCCGGGCCTGGCTCGGGCAGCGCGGTCTGATCGCCTGGCCACCGTCGGCTCGTCCTGCGCGGTGGTGCGATGGGGTCGGTCTGGACATCAGTGCGCTCCCCCACCAAAGCGAGCCATGGATGACGCCAGCCACGAGGGCCTTGATCGCAATGAACGAGTCTGGTCTCGCAGCGAGAGAGGTATCGAGCGGCGATCTGCGCCGCGAAGACGGGATGTGCACTCATTCGTTCCATGATTTTGCCCCTCATTGTGTGCCCGCCGCTGGGGTAGGGCGGGACGTTTGAGAGGATGCGACATGCAATGGGGGGGCCACACGCCAAACACCTGATTCCAAGGGAAACTAAGGAAGAGTGTCCGGAGCGGACGTACAGACCAGTGACCGATGGCATCAAGTCGTTGCGGCCTCCCGCAGCGCGATTAGCAGGAGCGTCTCCGCGTTTGACCTCGCGAGTTCGAGCGTCGCTCGGCCGGCGTTGTCGAGGCGTTGCCGCTCTGCGAGTTCAAGGAGTCACGCATTTGCGATCAGCTTTTTCAGTAAGGTGTCGAGCCTGCGTGTCGGGCTGCAACGTCGCCCTGCCGTTGGGAGGTCTGTCTACCGCAATCGAGAGTCCCCACGAACCTGAACCTCCCCCGTCCGGATCCGGCCCAGGCGCCGCCGGGCCGCACCGGCGATCTCTTCGAAGATGTTTCTGTCTGAACAGAGCCGCTTTTCGCCGTCTGATGACCGGCTGCGCCCGGATTCCTCGTGGCCGCCGAGATTTGCCGGGTTCGGGCCTTCCTCTGCCCGCCAGCGGCTTCGCCCCGGGCGGGGGCTCCCCGGCGGCAGGTTTGGGGTTGCCTCTGGATGGCGATTGGGGGGAAGAGGGCCTTCATGTTGGCTACCGTCAGGCGCATCAGGTTCGTGCTCGTCGGATTCATGGTCCTGGCGGTCGGCTGCTCGGCATCCCGGATCGGGTCGCGCCCCGAGACGTACGACTACTGCGTCATTGACGAGGACTACGGGTGTCCGGTTTCAGAGAGAAACGGATCCGGAGAACCCGGGGTGATTCAGTTTACGACTCGCCCGGATCCAAGAGCGACTCGATAGCCAGGAGAAGTGATTGGCTCCGGTAGGGCTTCTGGATGAAGCCATCGTAAGCAGTGTTCCAGCCCTCCATCGCCTCCATCGCCTCTTCGGGGTGGCCACTCGATATGAGGATTGGCAGCTCGGCCCGTCTCTTTCTCAACTGCAACCATGTCTCGACTCCACTGATGCCCGGCATTGCGATATCCAAGATCACGAGGCGGAGTGCCGGCCCGATTTCTTCCACCGTAGCAAGCGCCTTTTCTCCATTCGCAGCCAGGTGAACATTGAATCCGACTGCAGCGAGATGCTTCGTCAGCACGGCGCGAATTGGCGCTTCGTCGTCGACAACGAGTACGTCCTGATTCGCAAAAGCTCCTGGATAAACCGAGGAACCGGTTTTCTTCGAGGCGGGGCGAGAGCCCTCTTGAACCGGCAGCAGGAAGGTGAACGTGCTTCCGGACCCCAGCTCCGTCTCGATTTTGAGCAGGCCTTCGTGGCTATCGAGGATGCCGCGTGTGGCCGCCAGTCCGAGCCCGCGTCCGGCGAACTTCGTGGTGAAAAAGGGGTCGAAGATCTTCGTCAGTGTTGCGACATCCATTCCCTCCCCAGTGTCGCACACCGTGACATGGACCACGTTTCCCGAGATCTCTCCATGCTCGATGGATGCACATGTGTCACTCATCGGCGCGGGTCGACCGGTGCCCGTGCCGATTTCGATCTTGCCACTCGCGTCGCCGATTGCATCGGCTGCGTTCGTGATCAAGTTCATCAACACCTGACGAATCTGCGCGGATCCGCCGCGAATGAGCGGGAGATCTTCCTCTAAACGGAAGTCAATCTCGATGCTTTTGGGGATCGTTACAGAGATCAAGTTGGTCAGCTCACGGATCAGCAAGGATAAATCTAGACTCTCTGTCATGAAGGTGGTCTTGCCGGCGTAGGCGAGAAGCTGGCTGGTGAGTTCTGCGGCGGTCGTGGCCGCCACCTCAATATCGGCCAGAGGTCCCTGCATCGGGGAAGCGGAGTGGGTCCCCTCGCGAGCGATCTCCGTATTGCCCAGGACCGTCATGAGGAGGTTGTTGAAGTCGTGAGCGATCCCTCCAGCTAAGAGGCCCAGACCTTCGAGTTTCTGGGCTTGAATCATGGCCTGCGACTCTTGCCGCGCCTGCGTCACATCAGACAGTCGCCAGGCCCTTCCCTGGAGCCCCCGCTTCGTCTCGATGGACAACGTCCTTACTTCGAGAGTCCTCCCGTCGCGCATCGCGAGATCGCACGACTCTGTCCTCGAGGATTCGAATGACGCGTACTCGGGATCCCACATCCGCCGCATTGTTTTCGGAGGCGGTTCGCGAAGCATCTTGCCCAAATAGAGCTGGAGTTGATCACCGTGGCCAAGCATCTCCCGACTGGACATCCCCCAGAGTTTTGCAAACGCCTCGTTGATATAACGAATTTCACCGCTCTGTTCTTTGAAGAGCAGCCCCTCTCCCATCGCCAGGTCGAGAGCCTCCAACAATGCGAAATGCTCATCAGATTCCTCCAGGGCTTTTCTCAGCGCGGTCCGGTCTCTCAGCCGCAGACACATTCCTGCTTGGTGTCCGGGACTTCTCTCAACGGTGGAGACTTCGATCTGGACGAAACTTTCGATTCCCGACGGCGATGTGAATCGATGCTCTCGCGGGTGTGGCGCACTGTTTCTATACTCCGCGAGCGAAAAGCTAGGCATAGCAAGTTCGAAAAGTTCGCCAATCGGAGCTCCGGGCTTCAATCTTCCTTGGCCGAAGAGTTTCTCTGCATTTGGGTTTGCGTAAAGTACCTGGTGGTGGCGGGTGACGATCACGATGGGGTCGGCATCATGGTCGAGCACGCTCGGGAGAGAAACGCGCTCGAGCACAAAGAGGTCGCGGCGCTCTACAGCAAACAGGAAGAGGAGGCAGCTGAGCGCGTAGCCGAGCGCTGTCGGGTCGTACGAGAGAGGGACGGGGCTGAACACGTAGAGCATGTTCATCGACATCGGAACGGAAACGGCGGCGACGAGGAATCGGCACTGCGTGCGTATCGTCGGGTCCTGTACGAAATGCCCCTCCCGCGCATGGACGAACACTGCCGCGCAGAGGGCAGCGTAGTTGATGAGAGCTGTCGCGTACCAGAGCGGTCCGTACTCGCTTCTCGCAAGGGGCCGCGTCTCGATGAACTGCCCGTGCCAGGGGTTCGTGATCAAGCCGATCCAAAGCAGGGCATTGATCGTGACGAGTGCGGGCAAGGCAGACCGAAAGGCAACCTTTCGATAGCCCACCATCTCTGAGAAGCCCGTCGTAAAGAGCCACCAGCCAGGCGCGATCGTCAGCAGACCGGTGTAGGCCATAACCATTCCGCCCCAGCGGATCGCTGAGTCGTTAGGCCAGACTAATGTAAGCAGGTCGCCGAGAGAGAAGATCAGCGCGGAGAAGAAGACCAAGGGGAGTGCCGGCCACAGCACTGCTGGCGGACGCCGGTAAAAGACGTGCGTAGACAGCGCCACCAATAGGACGATCCCAAGTGAGGCTGCTATTTGGGCTTCGAGCATGAATTAATCCATCTGTGCCCCGGAAACTTGCAAGGCATCCGCTTAGATCATGCCACAACTCGGGGCTGCAATCCTTGATCGTATAATCGAGTAGGGAACAGCCGTTTCGGGCTTCACCGGTTGTCGCTTGCGAGGAGTCTGCGAGACAGAAGGCGCACGCGCTCAAGCGCGGGTCCAATGCCAATGCCGCCCTCCCGCCCCTCTGTGCTGGCGTTGCCTGTGAGTCGACCCTGGGGCCGTCCGCTCCTTCGTGGCTGCTCTCCGGATCTGCGCGCAAGCGCGCTTGGCTGCCGGAGCCGTAGTAAATAGCGCCCGCCGAAATGCTCGGCGGTCCCAATTCGAAGCTATCCGGCCGTGGTTGGGAAGCGCTCGGCCTCGTCTACGTCGGGCTCATCAGTCCCGATGGGGTTCGTCGTAGCTTCGAAACCGTTCCATGCGCTGATCGACCACCCCGAGTTCGAACTTCAGATCGTGCCATCCCTGTGTGGGCTCGGATTGATTCCGCTCGCGGGCTGGCTGGCGACCCACCTCAGCGGTCGGCGGGAGGTCGGGCTGCTGGCGGCGGTTCTCGTCCTGCTGCACCCGCAGAGCGGCCTGTTCGCTGTTCGCGTCAAGCAGTTCATATGGGACGCGGCCCTGATGTTGACGGTGCTCGGCATCGGATTGCCCAGCCTGGACCCCACGCGGCTGCCCCCCCCCCGCTCGTGGCGGTCCTCGCGTTCGACGCGTTCGCCGTCCTTTTGTATTTGGGGCGCTTTCAGGACCAGGCGAAGGATTGGCTTCTGCTCTATTGGTAGAGGCACAAGGGGTTCCCGCCGGTGGCCGGGTTCGACATCCCTTGGGTTCAGGTGGCGGCCGCGCGCGCCTATGGACAGTGGCTTCCCCTGGGCTGGCGCGGATTCACGCCGATAGCCGGAGTCGGGGTCGGATAGCTGCCCTTGCACCGGCGGCATCGTGGGCGCAGCTCGTCACGCTCGCACGGCGACTCCGTGTCGTTCTCCCCTTGGCGGTGGCTGTCGTCCTCTTGGTGCGCGTGCCTCTGCCACCTGCGTCTACGGTTCGGGCTTCGGGACGAGTGACAACAAGGATCTCGTCGCACATGGATGACATCGTGCGTGCCGGAGATCTGGTTTACCTCCGGGCTCTTTCTCTCTCGAACGTCGGCTACTGTACGAGTAAGCCGCTCGAGATCCGCCTGTGCGAAATACGCCGATGCCTTGCGGAGGATCTCATTCGCTCGCCGTAGCCTCCGATTCGCGCGCTCCCGCAACTCGGGCGCGTAGCTGCAACGCCCTCCCTCCTCTCCAAGCGTCGTCGCCGCGGTCCTTGCCGCGACGATCTTCATGGTCTCTTGTGGAGACCTTGCGATCGATGGCGCTCCGACCGAGATCGCCCTACAAGACGTGCGCGAGGAGGTGCGCACGTTCGTCGATGTGAGGCGATCGACACCCGCCAATGAGGACTTTGCCGGGAGCTCGTCGCGGCGTCTGGATACGCGTCTCTGGTACGCCGAGCGCGCCCTGCGCCGACCGAGCTGCAGCGGGAGCCGGTGTGCTCTGATTCTCCTCGCGCACGGCTTCGGTGGACGCACAGAGCGCTTCGACGCGATCGGCCAGCGTCTCGCGGCGGCCGGCTACATCATCGCTGCCGTTTCCTTCCCCCTCACCAACCAGGACGCCCCGGGTGGCTTCTTGAATGGTGGCTTCGATGCCGGCCAGCAGCCGGCGGATGTGTCCTTTGTGGTCGACGCTCTGTTGGCCGCGAGTCTCGCTCCGGCGGATGCGCTGTACCAGAGAATCGACGGCGCGAAAGTGGCGGCCGTGGGACACTCCCTCGGTGGCACCACCGTGATCGCGGCCTCCCGCGCTTCTTGTTGCCGCGACACCCGTCTTGTGGCGACAGTGTATGTCGAGCCCGCAACGTTCGCGGTCGAAGCGCTCTTCGGCGAGTCCTACTCACCCTCTGGCCCTCCCACCCTGACGTTCCAGGGCACGTTGGATGTTCCCATCCTGGCGGCAGACACGCGCGCCTTTCACGTCGGTCTGGAGGCGCCGAAGATTCTCGTCGAGATGGTCGGCGGCAACCATGTCAACATGATCGAGCGCCTCCCCACGGGACCGGACCCGTTGCTCGAGGAGGCGGCCGAGATGATGATCGCCTTCTTCGACACCTACGTGGTGGGCGGGCCGGATCGCGTCGGTGAGGTCGCGGCGAGGCTGCGCGCCAGCGGGCATACCGTGAGTGTCGAAGGTTCGGGCTGACGCGTCCCGCGCATGTCCGGCCTCGTGCGAGATTGGCTGTGGCCGCCGGGATCTCGATCGAGGCGAGATTCTCGACGCTGCCTTGGGGCTCGGAAGCGCTTGTGTGTTACATTGCCCCTTCGAGAGACCAGGGATGAAGCCGGCTCTTCAGGAACAGACACAGAGTGCGACGAATCGGGTTGCCGTCGGGGCTCTCGACGTCGAGTACGATGAAGCAGGAGAGGGCGGACGCCCCTTCGTGTTGGTGCACGGGTTCACCGGCTCTCGCGACGACTTCGCCGACGTGCTCGAGCCGCTCGGCGCGCTGGGACGCACGCTGGTCCCCGACGGCCGTGGCCACGGGGGGACGAGCAATCCGGGGAGCGGCTATACGCTCGACCAGCTCACCGCCGATCTGACCGGTTTCATGGACGCGGCCGGTGTTGATCGCTGCGACCTGCTCGGTCATTCCCTCGGCGGGATGGTGGCGCTTCGCTTCGCACTGGCCCATCCCGAGCGACTGGCTTCCTTGGTCTTGATGGATACGGCGGACCGAACGCTGGGGTCTTCGCGATTCGGCGGCTGGGCCCTGCGCAACCTGGTTCGGCGTCTCCCGCCAAGGCTCCTCTGGCGCATGGTTCGGGCGAATCGGAAGCGGCTGCCCGAGCCGATGCGGCGGGCCGAGCAGGACATGGGCCCCGATCTCTATTGGAATCGGCTTCTCGTCAAGCTCGAAGCGTTGGACCCGACCGTGTACTCCGACCTCATGCGCGAGATCATGGGCCAGGAGCCCGTGACCGATCGGCTCGGTGAGATCCGCTGTCCGACACTGGTGCTCGTGGGCGATCAGGACGAGCGATTCCTCGGCCCATCGCGTCGGATGGCGAGGGAGATCCCGTCCGCCCGGCTCGTCGTCATCGCAGATGCACACCACAGCCCCCAGATCGAAGCTCGCGGAGCGTGGCTCGGCGCGATTGGAGAGCATCTCGAGCGCGCCCGCGGGGGCGAAGGCGCGACGTCGGCTCCATCGCGATGAGCTTGGCAACCTGGTTGGCTAAGGGATGAACGGATCGCACTCGATGTCACGCAGCGCCGTGACGAACTGGGCAGCGCCGCCGAGCAGGATCGCATTGGCCGCATTGCCGAAGGCGTCGGGGCCCGCGTCGACCACGCCTTGCAGATCGATCAGGTACTGCTCACTGGTTGCCTGTTGCTCCGCGCCCAACAGTGCGAAGTCGGGCTTGGCCACCGAGATGATCCTGAGGAGATCTGCCGCGTCGTCGTGGGTGGTGAGCGATGCAGTTGCGTCGAGTGGCCCGGTTCAGAGACGGTTGGACCAAATAGGTCGATGAAATAAGAGACACTCCTGGCCCAAACGTAAGGAGAATCCGATGGGAAAGGGAGAAAGTGCGGAGAAGGTCGTCCGTGTCAATTGTAACCGTAGCTAGCCGGCTTCTGTGCATGACGGCAGCCCAGACGAGGGCCATTTCTGACTCGGCGGCTCTGTATCAGTCAGCCCGAAACGTGCCCCCGGGAGCGTCGGGGCACACTTTGGGCGGCCTGTTTTCGAGGAGTTGGTCCGCGAGGTCGAGGCGGCGGCGCTTCTGTCCGATTTGGAGCTTCCGCGCTGCGTCGCCTCTTGGCGTGATCTGAATCGGATTCAGCTGTCCTTACGGGTCAGCGGTTTAGAGAAGTACTTCGAGCCTAGCTGGATCTTCTCGGCGGAGATGGTCCTGCGCGAAAAACCGGAGCCCGACCTCTTTCTCCACGCGGCGTAGCCGCGGGGCGTTTCTCTTCATGTTTTTGGGAGGCTTTTGAACAGTTCAATCGGGCGGTGGCGGCATTCCTTGGATGATTCGGCTGGAAAGTTCCCGGTCATCCTTCCCCTCCCTGCTTCCCGGTTCCCCGCCCGACGGATTTCCGCGGCAGCTGCGCGATCAGGTGTTCGAGCTCCTGGATCGAAAAGGGCTTCTCGATTAGGGGGTTGGAAGTGGGCGAGAACGTCTCGTCAACCCGCCCGGGAAGGAGGCCGGCGGTCATGAAAATGATCCGTGCCTCAAGTTCGGGTTGGCGCCGCCGCACCTCGTCGAGCACGTCGTAACCGGTCAGCTCGGGCATCATGAGGTCACAGAGCACCACGTCGTATTCTTCCCGGAGCATCCTTTCGAGCGCGGTGCGGCCGTTCTTTGCCGTGGTGATGTCGTCGAACGGAAAAGCGTTGCAGAGGTAGTCAAGCACCGACACGTCGTCGTCCGCGATCAAGATTCGCCGAGGCACTGTTGATATCGCCTTCTGGGAGATTGTGGTGTCCTCTGCGCTCCGTTCCACCTCCGAACCCGGGTCCGCGCGGTCCAGAAGGACCGAGAAGGTACTGCCGTCGCCGGGAGTGCTCGTGACGGTGATCTGTCCGCCCCACGAATGGACGATGTTCTGCGCGACGAACAGTCCGATCCCCGTGCCTTCGCCCACCGCCTTCGTCGTAAAGAGAGGTTCGAAAACCCGACGCTGGAGATCCGGGGGAATTCCGCACCCGGTATCGGAAATGTCGATCCGCACCTTCTCTCGGAGGTCTCGGACCTTGATTTCGATGCGGTTCTGGTTTGTCGCTCCAACCGGGATCGAGTGTGCCGCATTGACGAGCAGGTTGACGAGAACCTGGTCGAGCCGCGAGGCGTCGGCGCGGATGAAAAGATCGGGCGTACAATCGGCCCGAAATGATGCACGATTCCGGATCTCGGCCGCGACCAGCCGTGAAACGCGCTCGATTGCAGGAAGCACAGCTACGGATCCAAGCTCTTCCGAACTTCCACGAGAAAAAAGCCTGAGATCCTGTACGAGGTTCACAACACGCTCCAAAGCCTCGAGCGCCGCCCCCACCGCCTTTTCGGCGCGGTCTTCCGTAAGTTGCCCCATGCGAAGCAACTCGAGATTTCCAAGCACTGCCGTGAGAGGGTTGTTGATCTCGTGTGCGAGGCCAGCCGCGAGATTCCCCATGGACGCGGCGCGCTCGGTCCTCACCAGACGCTCTTGCAGGTAGGCGCGTCGTTCGATCTCCTCCTTCAGTTCGAGATTGGCTGCTTCCAGCAAGTGACGCGAGAATAGGCGCTGACTGGCGAGCGCCGAGAGGATGATGCCGATCGCCAACACGGCCGAGAGTCGGTTGGCGAGGCTTTGCTCCGCGTGACGCGCTGGCGGGATGCGATCGGCGATCTCGAAGCCGTACTGGGGAGCGAACCAGAACAGCAACATGATCAGACCGACGAGGAGGGCGAACACCCAACCGGCTCGAGCGTCGACGAGAAGGCCCGCCAGGATCGGGAACACGTAGAGCCACCCAAAATTCGGGTCGTAGAAGCCGCCGGAGTACAGGTTGCTGAACACTAGCAGGCTGAAAAGCAGCGATGTGACCAACCAACCGCCCCGTCTGCTGTCTGCATGGCTTCGTGCCCAGAGCACGCTGCCGATGCTACCTACGACCGTGAAAACGACCATGCCCGAGACTTCGGGGATTCCGAGCGAGATGTATTGGTAGACGAAGAACGGAGCCATCGCGCTCGTCATCAGAGTCACGATCGTCAGCACGCGAAGTCGGCGCGTTTCCTCTGCACTCTCGATTTCGGAAGAATCCATGTCGCGCCCGGTAAATGGCTTGTGGGGGCATTGCCAGTAAACGATTTCACTACAATAATCAATCTTCTTGTCTTCTTGATTGGGCCGTGCGCCGTTGTCCCGGCTTAAGGCGAAACGACACCAGGAGCCCCAGCACGGCGGCAGCGGTAAGTTCGGGGCCAAGTCTTTGCGGCGGCACAGAGCGGCAATGCTCTCCTCGCCACGCAGCCCCTCCAGGAAGATGCGGTCTCCTCTTCCACCGAAAGGCTGTAGTCGAGATAAATGGGCTTTTCGCCCAGGTCGACAGGCAGCCGCCCCTGACCCGCCCCCGGTTGTCGTACCAGCCGCTACGTTAGAGCAGCGCTCTCCATGGGTGTAAAGATCCCACGCCGGAACGGCAGCGGTTCGATCGCCTCGGGAGCAGGAGCTCTATAACCGAGGGCGCTGTGCGGTCGGACGTGGTTGTACTCGAGCCGCCACCATTGGGTCAGGATCTTTGCCTCCTGCACCGTGTAGAAGATCTCGCCGTTGAGAAGTTCATCGCGAAGCCTTCCGTTGAAGCTCTCGATGTAGCCG
>JAQWRY010000010.1 GCA_029243485.1 Candidatus Binatia bacterium
GGTCCTACGACTTCGTGCACGACCGGACGCACGACGGACGTCCGATCCGCATGCTGACGATGATCGACGAATTCACACGCGAGAGTCTTGCTATTCGGGTCGGGCGACGGATGTGCTCCGAGGACGTGCTCGATGTCCTGACCGAGCTCTTCGTGGAGCGCGGCACGCCGCAGTACTTGCGCTCGGACAACGGCCCGGAGATGACGGCCACCGCGGTGCTCGACCGGCTCGACCGGGTCGGGGTGAAAACTCTCTTCATCGAGCCGGGTAGTCCGTGGGAGAATGGCTACATCGAGAGCTTCAACGGCAGACTCCGCGACGAGCTTCTCAACGGCGAGATCTTCTACACGGTGCAGGAGGCAAAGATACTGACCGGGCGGTGGCGGCTCGAGTACAACCACGTGCGACCGCACAGCGCGCTCGGGTATAGAGCCCCTGCTCCCGAGGCCATCGAACCGCTGCCGTTCCGGCGCGGGATCTTTACACCCATGCAGAGCGCTGCTCTAACGTAGCCGCTGGTACGACAACCGGGGGCGGGTCAGGTCCGCGAACGGCGTCGGGAGGAAGCCACGGCCGCGCTTCCCCGGGAAGCAGTTGAGGCGCACTGGTACGCGGGCTCTGCCGACGCCTGTCGAAAGCGAGTGCGAGCCTACGCGGCTGCCGGTGTAGACACGCTCATCGTGTCGCTCCTAGAGCAAGTGACGGACCCGTTTCGGGCGCTCGAAGAGCTCTCGTCGCTTCGGGTCTTCGGAAGGGAGGTCCAGACCGCCGCATAGGAGACCGCTCGCTACCCGATAGTCGCAAAAGGTGGCCGGCTGAGTCCTAGTTCCTGCTGTTTGGCAACGCGAAGGCTTTGCCTTCGTTGGAAGAAATCGAATGCTTCGACGAGAGCCTAGGTGTCTTCTGCGAACAGTGTCGCCTCTGCACTTCGATGAAGCCGATCTTGGTCTATGCGGCCCTTGAGGAAGATTTAGAAGAATCGCAGAAAAGTGAAGAACGAGCGCTGCTCCCGGGCCCAATCTGGGTTATTTCTGCAGACCATGTCGGCCGATCATCTTGGGGCGGCGGGCGTTGTGGCGGATGCCCGATCGGGGTGGGGGAAGAGGGGCCGGTGCGGAGCCCACGCGCTGGTGTCTTTCCTGGTCTGCGCAGGCCTCCTGGGACCGGGTCCGGTCGCGGGCGAGACCCTTGCGCGCCGCAACATCGTTCTCATCGTCGCGGACAACCAGTCGGCGATCGCGCTTGGCACCTATGGCAACGCGGATGTCGCCACCCCGCACATCGACGCTCTCCCGAGAAGGCGTCCGCTTCGATCGCGCCTATGCGGCGAGCGGGATGTGCTCGCCGACCCGGGCCACGTTGCTCACGGGCTTGATGCCCAGCCAGCACGGCCTGCACAACGCGCTCTCAGACCCCTGGGTCGACCAGCAGGGTCCCGGTTGGAGTGGGGTTGGCGAGTTCCGGACCCTCTCTCTGACGTTGGCGAATCGCGGTTATCAGATGGCGATGATCGGGAAGTGGCACCTCGGCGATCCGCGGCGCCCAGACCTCGGCTTCGGCCACTGGGTCGCAATTCCCTACGGGCACACCATCGACTTCTGGCACAACGAACTCGTGGAAAACGGGGATCGGCGCCGGATCGACGAGCGCCACATCGTCGACGCACTCGCGGAGGAGGCGGTGGAGTACCTGGAAGAGGTCGATCCTTCGAGGCCCTTCTACCTGCAGCTCAACCTCGACGGGCCCTACGCCCTTCCACCTGCGGTGCATGGCCCGGCCCGGAATCGACACTACGCGCGACACGAAGGCCGCCGATTCGAGTCGATGCCGCTGGAGCCCGTCAGCGATCACATCCTCACTCGGCTGCAAGGCCCGTATATCCGGGATCAGGAGCTCTTCAAGCTGCGCGACATCGATCTCATCTGGGACCATCTGCTGCACCGCACGATTCGCATGCAGGGGGATCCGGCTTCGTATGCGAACTTTCTTTCCCAGAACGAGGTGGTCGACGACGCGGTGGGCCGAGTGCGCGAGGTTCTGGAGGCTCGGGGGCTGATGGAGAATACGGTCCTCGTCTATACCGCCGATCAGGGTAACGGCTTTGGACAGCACGGCCACTGGGGCCACACGATCTGGCGTTCCCCCGCACACCTCTTCGACGAGGCGATGCGCATCCCGCTGATCATCGTAGACCCGGGCGGATTCTCGGGGGTGAGTGAGACGCTCGTGGGACAATACGACATGGCTTCGACGCTGCTCGAACTGGCAGGAGTGAAGGACGTCCAGTTCGAGGGATCTCCGGGGCGGAGCTTTGCCGCCGAAGTTCGTGGTGAACTGGAGGGGGCGCGGGGGAGAGCGGGGGTCTTCTTCGAGCAGGAGGAGTCCCGTGGCATCCGCACCGAGCGTCATGCCTACTGGAAGCGTCTCGAGGGGTTCGGGGAGCCGGAGCTTTACGACATGCAGGCCGACCCGGAGCAACGCGTGGACCTCTACCCTGCGATGAAAGGCAGCCCTCTGGTGGAGGAGCTGGATTCCCGCCTAGAGGAGTTCTTCGACCGGCATAGCGCGCCCCAGTATGACCTCTGGCGCGAGGGCGTCTCGAAGGGGATTCCACCGAAGCCGTTCGAGTGGGTTTTGCGCAATCCCTGGCCGTGGCTCGAGAAGTATTGGCGAGATTTCGTCTGGCGTGATTCCTTGCCCGCCCGCTTCCAAGAGTGATCCCTGGCTGCGGCCTGGCGGACGTGGAAGTACGATCCGCCGGTAACGTCCCGAAGGAGGCCGCGCGGGAGGAGAGCGCAGGTGTCGCCGACCCGAGGAGTCCCTATCCGATCGAGTTGCCCGTTGGTCGTGTGATTGCGGTCAAGATCAGACCGCGGTCGGCCATCCATCGCCCTTCGAACTCGGCCAAGCTTTGCGCGCCAAAGGAGGGTGCGGGAAGGTTCAACGTCGCCGAGAACGTGCCAGCCACGGGATCGATGTCAATCGAAACGTCCTCGAATCCGAGCCACTGCATGGTCAGCGGGAACCAGGCCTTGTAGACCGATTCCTTGGCGCAGAAGAGTAGGCGGTCCCAACACACCTGGCGATTCAGCGCTCCGTAGCCGGCGGATGCCCGGCGCTCTTCGTCGTCGGCGATGTCGGCAAAGACCCCGTCCGGTAGCGGGCGGTTCGGCTCCGCATCGATTCCAACGATGCCGGTGGGCCAGCGCGGCTCCCGGCGGGGTCCAGGAACGATGGGTGACGGCGGCAGGCCGAGCTGCTTCAGCGCCCGGCGCGCACACATGCGGGCGGTCGTGAATTCTCGTCGACGCTTTTCGACGGCCTGCCCAAGCGCTCTCTCTTCCTCTGGAAACAGCGCCACGTCCTTCGAGTCGTCGAATGCTTCGGCCGAAGACGCAGCGGGGGGTAGGAGTTTCTCGATCAATAGGGACGCCTCGTCGATCGGGCTGGGGTGTCTCAGCCCCCTCGCGCCGGGCCCAACGACGCATCATTGGGGGAAGACTCCTCGGCAACCACCGCATAACAGATTGCTAGGAAACGAGTCCATCACGATTCGGCCGACCACGATGCCTGGCGCATCGCGCCCCCCGCCACTCCGCGTCCGCGCGACCGACGCGCGGTTCGCCACACGGGCGTGCGCAAGAGAGAGTTCCGGGACCGGCGGCAGACCTTCACTGCGGTACGGGTCACAGCCTCCGATGGCGGAGTGATCGTCGTCTTGTTGGGGATTGCGCTCGTCGCGCGCACGGGTGAAGCCGTCGAGCCGTGGATGGGTGGCATGTCGTCGCCGTCGGCGCGTCAGACGGCGTCAGCGACCTTAGTGACGCCGCGCCGGTCCCTAACCCGGTGATCGAGGCGGTATGCGATCACGGCGAGGAGATCGCGTCCGAGCCTCTTCGCCGCGTGCTCGAGGGCCGTCGCGATGGAGTGCGTCGCATCGTCGGGCCGAAGACGACACCGGTTTCCGCGGCGCTGTATCGGTAGGAGATCGCCGTCGGCCCGGCGGTGCCCCGCTGCTCCCTAGCTCTCCGGATCGCGCCATGGGTACCGCGAATACAGTTTGGGAAGAGATTGACACTCGGCCAGCCGGTATCGGAAGCTGCCCAACACGCGGAAAGCAATTTGCCTTCGTATTCGCGACGAAACAGCACCATAGCGATGTCACTTTTGTGAAGCCCGTAGCTCTAAATCCGAATCGTCCCACCTCGAAATTTACGGTCAGCTGCGAAAGGTACTCGAATGAAAGCAACCCAACGGGAGGATCTCATGAAACAACTTGGCGGCAAGAGCCCCGTCATTCGCAGACTGCGGTACGAGATCGATGCGATTGCGCCAACCGAATCCTCGGTGTTGATCACCGGGGAAACGGGAACCGGAAAAGGGCTTGTCGCACGGCTGATTCACGACGCTTCGCGAAGAAGCGAAGGCCGCTTTGTGCACGTGGACTGCGCCTCTCTCGCCGAGAGCGTCATCGAGAGCGAGCTCTTCGGACACGAGCGTGGGGCCTTCACGGGCGCTATTGAGCGTCGACAAGGCCGCTTCGAACTCGCCGAGCGGGGGACTCTGTTTCTCGATGAGATCGGCGAGTTGGAGCCGCGGCTCCAAGCAAAGCTGCTCCGGGTGCTTCAAGATCGCGAGTACGAGCGCATTGGCGGAACACGCACACTCCAAATGACAGCGCGCGTCATCGCCGCGACCAACCAAGATCTACCTCAGGCCATTGCGGCCAAGAGGTTTCGGGCCGATCTCTACTATCGGCTCAAGGTCGTGTCCCTCTCGACACCCCCACTTCGGGAGCGTCCGGAGGACATCCCGCTTCTCCTCGATCGTTGCATCGAAGAGCTCGCCGAACGGCTGGGGGTCGAGGTGCCCTACCTGGACGAATCTTTTCTGGCGAGTCTTGCGCGACACAGCTGGCCCGGGAACGTACGAGAGCTCCTGAACGTGGTGGAGCGCGCGATGATCTTCGGACGCGAAGGGCGGCTTCGGGCGGACGAGATCGACCTGGGCGGACTTCATGACGAGGGCCCCCGTGGATTCGTCGCGGCCCAGGCGCCGCCTGCCGCGAGCGACCAGTTCAGCGAGGAGGTGCCCGCGCAAGGCGCGCGAGAGCGCCTAGTGGCCGCCCTGACTCAGACCGGCGGCAACGTCGCTCGTGCGGCCCGCCGCCTGGAAATGCCGCGAAGCACGCTTCGCTATCAGATCCAGGTCCACAGCCTGCAGGCCCTGATCCCGGGCGACTAATCGACGATTCCGCTCACAACGATCCACCCATCGGCCTGGAGGACGAAGCGCTTCCCCGAGCGCTTCGTCGACCAGATCCTCTACCCCTTCTGCCACCTTCGTCGAAAAAAGGCGGTTGGGGGCGGGGATAGCACAGTGAGCACAGCGGCAAGTGTACGTCGTCAAAGACGTCGGGATCAGTGGGCCTGATTTATAAGAGACACTTCCGGCGCGTTTGCCCGCCTACGCTGCGCGTAGATTCTGCCGCTTGCGACGGGCCATTGTCTTCTTCTTGATCTGTTCTCGGCGCGAGAGGATCGTGTCGCGCCGCCCATGATATGCATCAGCTGGAGTCACGTTGTCCAGTGACTCGTGGTAGCGCCGGTGGTTGTAGTGCTCGACGAAACAGCCAATCGCACGCTCGAGCTCCCACGGGCTATAGTAGTTGTCGAGCTTCACGACGTTCTTCATCGACAGGTGGTAGCGATCGATCTTGCCCTGCGTCTGCGGGTGGTGCGGCGCTCCTCGCGTGTGTTCCATCCCGTGGCGACCGAGGTAGGTCGCCAGATCGCCCGAGAGGTAGCAGGGGCCGTTGTCGCTCAGCAGTCGAGGTCGGTGCACGACCTGCACTTCATCGACTCCTGCCTTCGCTCGCGCCAGGTTCAGAGTCTCGATCACGTCCGACGCCTTCATCGTCGTACCGAGCGTCCACGCCAGGATGTAGCGCGAGTAATCGTCGAGCACGGTCGACAGGTAGTACCAGCCCCAGCTCACGACGCGCAGGTATCTGAAGTCCGTCTGCCAAAGCTCATTCGGTCGCTTCGTTGGATGCTGGAAACAATCGGCGGCGCGGAGCCGCAATGCTCTCTTCGCCGCCCAGATCGCGCGCGCCGTGGTGAACTTCGAAGGCCCGATCGTGTTTCTCGTCGTGTCGAGGTACCATGGTGGCGGGTACGTCGTGTTTTCGCGAGAGCTGAACCCCTCCGTCCGAGCCGCAGCCCTCCACGGGTCGTACGCGTCGGTCATCGGTGGCAACGCCGCGGCCACGGTCGTGTTCGCGCGCGAGGCACAGCGCTCGGGCCGACCCTGATGTCATGCGGCTTTCGCAAGCCCTCGGCGCCTGCGGAAGTCGAGTGGATCTCGACCGCGCCGAACGGGAGATTGCGGCGGAGTTCGACGCCGCACACACGATCGAGCGTGCGCAGGAGGTCGGCTCGATCGGCGACCTCGTTCTTCCGACCGCGATGCGTCTGTACTTGACGAAAATGTTGAAGGCCGCGTTGTCAGAAGAGCCGGGGCCCGGCGGATACGTCTGATTATTTTAAAATTGACTATATTCGTGCCCGGGCGATATGCTTGGTCCCTTGGTCAGGCGGACAGGGTATTTGAGAAACCGCGTGTTTTGTGAGGTCGGAGTCCGGCCCGGCTGCAACGGTATGAGGAGGCTCGCATGAAGGCTCGAACCCGGATCGTCACCCATTTTCTGCTGGTCGCCGCATTCATTGTCGCAAGCGCAGGCGGGGCACTGTCCTCGGGCCGTTCCGTCCCGGAGGCGGCCCAGGAGGCGGGCGTGGGGGCGGCCGATTGGGAGGGGATCGTCGCGGCCCGGGAGATGCAGCGCCATGCGCTGCGGCGTGAGGCTGGGGGGTACGTGGCGGCGAACCCCGGGCAGCAGTTGGAGGCGCGCTTCGACGGGCGGGGCTTCGAGGTCACGCCGCAAGAGGGCGAGTGGAGCTGGGGACTCGATCTGGTGGCCTTTGGTTTTGCTGGGCAGGAGCGTGCGGTGGGCGCCCCGGATGCGGTTCGGACCCAGGGGCAGCGGGCAACCTACGCGTGGGGCAGTGACCTGGAGGAGTGGTACTAGAACGACGAGCGCGGCCTGGAGCACGGGTACACCGTGGCGCGGCGCCCGGCGCGCGAGGACGGTGCGGGCGAAGAGCTTGCGGTGACGCTGTCGGTGCGGGGTGAATTACGCCCGGCGCTGCGCGACGGCGGGCGCGACGTGGTCTTCGTGGACGCGTCGGGCCGTCAGGTCGTGAACTACGCGGGCCTCAAGGTATTCGACGCGGACGGCCGCGACCTTCCGGCCCGCTTCGAGACCCGGGGTGCCGACCTGCGCGTTCTCGTCGACGAGCGCGAGGCGCGCTACCCGGTGACGATCGATCCACTCGTCCAGCAGGCGGCCTATCTCAAGGCCTCGAACACCGAGAGCCCTGATTCCTTCGGCGCGAGCGTAGCGATCTCGGGCGACACCATCGTCGTCGGGGCCAAGTTTGAGGACAGCGCCGCGACAGGCGTGAACGGGGACCAGTCCGACAACAGCGAGTCTAGCAGTGGCGCGGCCTACGTATTCGAGCGCAGCGGCGGGGGCTGGTTGCAGCAGGCCTATCTCAAGGCCTCGAACACCGAGCGCTATGATTCCTTCGGCGCGAGCGTAGCGATCTCGGGCGACACCATCGTCGTCGGGGCCAGGAGTGAGGACAGTGCGGCGACAGGCGTGAACGGGGACCAGTCCGACAACAGCGCGTACGCCAGTGGCGCGGCCTACGTTTTCGAGCGCAGCGGCGTGACCTGGTCGCAGCAGGCCTATCTCAAGGCCTCGAATACCGAGGCCGAGGATCATTTTGGCTCAAACGTAGCGATCTCGGGCGACACCATCGTCGTTGGGGCCTGGGGTGAGGACAGTGCGGCGACAGGCGTGAACGGGGACCAGTCCGACAACAGCGCGGCTTACACTGCCGCGGCCTACGTATTCGAGCGCAGCGGCGTGACCTGGTCGCAGCAGGCCTATCTCAAGGCCTCGAACACCGAGGGCTATGATTACTTCGGCCGGAGCGTAACGATCTCGGGCGACACCATCGTCGTCGGGGCCCCTGGAGAGGCCAGCGCCGCGACGGGCGTGAATGGGAACCATTCCGACAACAGCGAGTCTAGCAGTGGCGCGGCCTACGTTTTCGATAGCTACCTCATCGGCGACTTTATCTGCCCCTACTACGTCGATACCTGCCCGGAACCGAACTTCATCGACCCCGTGAGCAAGGCGCGCCTGGCGATCTTTCCGTGGACGGAGTCGGAGGTCTACGACAATGGTCCCGGCGACGTGGCCCCCGCCTGCGGCGTCATCGAGGTTGTGGACGTGGCCGTACCGGGCGACGCGTCGGCGACGTTCAGCGGCACGGTCTCTTTCGCCGGTGCCAGCAACCCCGCACCGGCGCAGCTCGTCGTGGCGGAAGCTACGATCACGCACGCCGAGACTTCAGGGACGGGGCCGATGATGGACGTGCAGGATCTGTTCTTCGCGTGCGCGGAATTCTCCACCTACGAGGAGGCGACTGCGGGCACGATTCGGGTGGACGTCGCCGGTCAGCTTTCGACGGCGTCCGGGTCCAACACGGTGGGCGATGAAGAACTACGCATCACCGCCTTTGGGACGTCGTTTACCGACGTCACGGGGGCACCACCTCCGGGCAGCGCGGAGGCACTCTGGACGAGCGGCGGCTCGGTGGCCTCGCCGCAGAACATGTCGGCCACGGCGCTGGCCTCGGGGACGTTTGCGGCCGGCGCGGGCGTGATCGCTCTGTACGCCGACATCATGCTCGGCGAAGGCGAGACCATGACCTTCCCGTCGAGCATCCACGCGACCGTGGATCAGCCCAGTGGACTGGACGACGACGACGGCGACGGCGTGCCGAACCCCGAGGACGCGTTTCCCGGTGATGGCTTGGAGACGACCGACAGTGACGGCGACGGCCTGGGCGACAATCGCGAGACGAATACCGGTGGCTATACGAGCGAGACGGATACGGGTACCGACCCCAACGATTCCGACAGCGACGACGACGGTTTGAGCGACGGCTCGGAGACGGCGACGGGCACCTACGTCGACTCGAGCGACACGGGCAGCGACCCCAACGATGCGGACTCGGACGACGATGGCCGCAGTGACGGCGAGGAGTACCGGATCGGTGCGGACCTTTTCGATCCGAGCGACCCGCCGGCGGGCTGCGCAGAGGAGCCGCGCGACGATTGTGAGGGGCCGTGGGCCAAGGTGAGCCTTTTGGTGAACGAGAAGAAGGCCGGCAAGGAGAAGATCATCGCCAAGCTCATTGGCGGGCCCGAGATCCTCGGCATGGACTGGGGCGATCCCATCACGACGGGCGGCGGCGCCTACGGGATTTGTCTATATGCGGACGGAGAACGGTTGCTGCCGTTGGAGGCTCCGTTGGTGGCGGAACTCGTGGTGGACCGAGCGGGCGAGGAGTGCGGGACCCGGGCGTGCTGGAAGCCCGCGGGCGGGTTTGGGTTTCTGTATAAGGACAAGGCGGCGGAAGAGGACGGAGTGAGTGGGGCGAAGTTCCTGGGGGGCCCGGCGGGCAAGTCGAAGATCCTCCTGAAGGCGGGGAACAACGCCTCCAAGGGGATCGAGAGTCTGCCGACCGGCATCGCCGGACGCCTGGTGGGAGCGCAGGAAGTGACAGTGCAGATCCAGCGCCACGCGACCCGCACCTGCTACTCGGCCGACCTCACCGACGTAAAGACCGCGACCCCGACCCTGTTCAAAGCGAAGTGAGGCGCGGCGGGGCGGGGCGGCCGCTGTCTCGGCGCTCGAGGCCATGACGACAAGCCGCGCCACCATTCCGACGTTCCAGAGGAGGAGTTTCATGGGGGCGGGGCAGTTGGGGCCTCCATGGCCCAGAGGCCACGCCCGCGTCCCTTCCCGTCCAGGAGCAGGGTGTCGCCGTGGACGACCCGGACGACGGTGCGGGGGGTGGGGTCGTGGAGTGGATCCGCCGTTCTACGCTGCCCACAATACCCACGCGCTTCGATCTCTACCCGCTCGCAGAGGAAGGGCGTCGCCAGCTCCTCGTCGAGACCGATTATGTCCGCGAGGAGGCGGCCGGGCGTCGCACCAAGCCCACGATCTCGCCGAATCCCGCTTCCATGCAGTCGATGAGTTGTTCCGGGTCCGAGACGGCGGATGAGTCGATCGTAAAGGCAACGCTCGCCTCGTCGAGGTAGCTCATGAGGGTGACGTTCAATGCGGCGCCCGCTGTCGGTCCGAAACCGAAGAGTGACTCGACCCGGCTACCGGCGAGGTAGAGCGGAGCCGGAGGTCCGGTTACTGCGGTCGCGACCACGTCGCTCTTCAGCATCTCTTCGAGAATGAGCGGCAGGATCAGGTCGGTCGGTGAGAAGTTGACGAGTGTCGCGAGGGCCTCGAACGCGGCCAGAGAGGCGGGCTCGCGTTGTTCTTGCACGGTCCGGTGAATCGCGGCCATGCGTTCGCGGGCGCTCCTCTCGCCGCAGGGGAGAGTGAATCGCCCGATCGCCAGGCGGTTACCCATGGTGAGGGCGCCCGAAGCATCGCGTACGCTAATTGGGATCGCTGCGCGAAGTCCGTCAGCCGGTGCGCCTTTGCGAACGTGATACCGGTTGAGCCCAGAGGCTAGAGCGGCCAGGAGGGCATCGTTGAGGGTCGAGTCGCAGGCGGCTGCGGCGGCTTTTAGCTGCGCGGTCGGGAGCGTGAGGGCGGCGAAGGTGGAGCGACTCGAGCGCCCTCGCATGATCGGACTTAGGGGGCCAGGGCCACTGCGCATGATCTCGCTGACGGCCCGCACCTGATCGATAGCGTACGTTGCGTTCTCGATGGGTTTCTGGACCGCTTGGAGGCCAGAACGTACGGCGGCCAGGAGCGTGGCGGGTGCGCTCGCCAGATCTTCGCGTAGGATTTCGGCGGCAAGTGCGAGAGCGCCACCCTCGGGCCCGTATGGCTCCGGCGCCTCGAGGGGAACGTGCTCACGCATTCGGGTTGGAGCGTGCCGGGTCAGCTGATAAATTTCCGACATCAGCGCGACGCCGGCCGCGCCGTCTCCGACAGAGTGGTGGAGCTTCTGCACGAGGGCCGCTTGGCCCCCTTTGAGCTGCTCGACCACCGCGAACTCCCAGAGTGGACGACTTCGGTCGAAGGCCTTCGCTGCCATGGCGGCGGCAAGATCCAAGACGAACGACCAGGCACCGCCGTCGGGTGCCGTCTCGAAGCGCAAATGGTCTTCGAGAGCGAAGTCCGGGTCGTCGTGCCAGACGGGAGCGGAGAGACCCCCGGGGACCTCGATGACACGCTGTCGGAGGCGAGGAATGCGCTGGGTGGCCCGGTGCAGAATCTCGCGCAGGCCTTCGCGGTCGGGCGCCTGATCGAAGATCGAGATGGCGATTGCCGTGGTGCGCAGACGACGGTCCTTCTCGAGCGACCAGAACATCGCGTCGATGGGGCCCATGCGTTTCGGGAAGTACACTTCCGGCATGCGTTCGCAGGTTAGTCACTTTCGCCGATCGGCGTAAGGCTTCGTTACGAGGATGGGTGAGCCGAGGGGGCGAGGCGGATCGAGGATTTCGCAAGCGGCTGGGCCGAAGAGGTCCCACTTCCAACGAGACCCCTCGAGACGCAGCCGAACGGCCTTCGCCAGCGGAGCCAGACGGGATCGTCCGAAGAGCCTCGCGTGGACGCGCACATGGGTCCGTGTGAAGCGCGTCACCACGGGATTGCCGAGCCGTCCCACGCAAGGAAACTCCCGGACTGCTCCGGCTCGAGACTGGCGAGAACGTTGAGAATCTGTGCCGCGGCTCGATCGGTGTCGAAGAGCTTCTCTGCCGGAATGCCCCGCTGAAACGGGCGGGACATCTCCGTGTCGACGGTTCCCGGATGAATGGCGACCACGATCGCGTTGGGCGCACGTCGGGCAAGTTCGATCACGGCGGTTCGCGTGAACATGTTCAATGCTGCCTTCGAGCCGCGGTACCCGTACCATCCGCCGAGTCGGTTGTCGGTGATGCTCCCGACGCGCGCCGAGACGTTCGCAAGAACGGCGCGGCCGTCGTGCCGGAGCAGCTGGTGGAAGTGCTTCATTACGAGGAGTGGGCCGAAGGCATTTACGGCGAACACCTTCTGAAGAGCATCCCCCGAGATTGCGTCGAGTCGCTTCTCGGGAGCCACGCCGCTCTCGTCGTGCAGAATGCCCGCGACGTTCACAATTCGATCCAGGCGACCGTTGCCGGCTCGGACCGCAGCCGCTGCCGCCTCGATCGTCGACTCGCGGGTGACGTCGAGCGGAAGGACTACCAGACGCGGGTCATCCGACAGAGCACAAAGCGCCCCGGCGTTTTCCGGGTCACGGCAGGTCGCATAAACCGTCCCGACCTCTGCTTTCGCCAAGAGGGTTCGGACGAGCGCATGGCCGATGCCGCGGCTGGCTCCCTGAATCAGAGAGCATTCAGCCATATCGTCGTTTCGCCAACTGGTGGCTCTCGCGTCTTCGATCGTTTGGCGCGCAGAGCTTCATGACGCAGGAGGAACACCCTGCCCCCTTATGCCCCATGTCACGTTTAGGATCTGCAAAATGTGACCCGGCTTCATGTCGAGCTCGTAGGCGAGCGAATGCGCGAAATAGTGGAGCGGTGCGCGAGGGAACTGAGCGCGTATGCGCGTTGCACGAAGGAGAACCTCGGGGCGATTCGGCTCGTAATCAGAATCGTTCACCTCTTCAGGGTACGCGCGCATTGAGTCATGCCAAGCGAAAATCGGCATGGTTTCGAACATGTGGAGTCGCCTGCCGATCCAGCGCGGCTTCGATAAACCGTTGCCCCTCGGCGTTTGGGTAAGCTCTGGGGAGAGCTCGCGTCGAGCTCAGGACAGAGGTGGAAGAATCGAAGTGCTCCGGTTCTCCGGCTTCGCCATCAGAAGCTGAACGTCACCGATAGAGCGTTCCTCGAAGCCGGTCTCACAGTGGCAGAGGTAGAACTCCCATATGCGGATGAACTCCTCGGAGAAACCGAGCTGGCGTACGCGGCCCAAGTTGTCGAGAAGCCCGATCGCCATCGGCGCAGTGTTTCGGCGTAGTGCGGTGTTTAGGTCCTCCAGGTGTACGAGCTTTATCAAGCTGGCCCGCACCGCGGATGGCAACAACGCGGCGACCGAGGGGATGCAACTGCCGGGAAATATGTACCGCTTGATGAAGTCGACGGTGTTCTTCGCACGACCGAAGGTCTCTTCGGGCGAGCGGTAGTCGTGGCAGCGGAACGGCATTGGGCCTGAGAGCCCGTGCTCCTGCACTTTGCGGAATGTCCCGTCTCGGGCCTGTGGGACATCGGCTTGTTCATTGGAATCGAGATGTTCATCAACGGCTGGTCCCGGATCACGCTCTCAAGGGCCGCGCGGAGGGGCTCCTCCGGGTTCATACCCAACCCATCTGCCAGCTGTCGGAGCCGGAGAGCTCGCGCCAAGGGATCTCATAGGTGCGACCGGAGTGGATGGCTTCGAGGACGACCCGATCGGCGCGGTGACCCTCGTAGAGAATCCGTTTGACCACGAAGTGCTTTTCGTCATCGCGAGGGCGGCGCGCGCTCCACTTGCTGTCGAGCAGTTTCCGAGGGTGGATGCGGTTCATGGCGGAGGCGGATGACGTCCGCGCGCAGCGGGCGCGAAGGTTTGCAAAGATTGTCTATTGCCGGTCCCGAGAATGCACGTAGCGTTCGTGCCAGTGGAGGTAGCAAGGCCTTCACGAAACAAACAAGGAGACAAGAAACGTGAAGAGCATCAAAATACTGCAAAGCTGTGCCGCGGTGTCCGTCACGACGATGGCACTATTATTGGTTGGTTGCGGCGACGGCGCGAGCCAGGCTGGTCAGGGTTCCGACGGCGCTCCGACTCTCGACATCATTGAGACCGCGGATGACGCCGGGTCGTTTCAAACTCTTTTGGCAGCGGTAGAAGCCGCGGGCCTGACGAGCACGTTGCGCGGCGACGGTCCTTTCACGGTATTCGCGCCCACCGATGATGCGTTTGCGGCGCTACCCGCAGGCACGGTCGAAGACCTCCTCCTGCCCCAGAACATCGAGACGCTGACCGCGATCTTGACCTACCACGTCCTCGGCGCAGAGGTGAGGGCGGCGGATGCGATCGCGGCCGGATCAGCCGAGACCCTGAACGGACAGCGAGTCATCATTGAGGAGTCGGGTGGGGCCGTGCGGGTGAACGACGCGAACGTCGTGGCGGCCGATGTCCTCGCGTCCAACGGCGTCATTCATGTGATCGACGCCGTACTTCTTCCCGAGTAGCCTCGGCAGAAGCATTTCTGAGCTCTCCGGTTTGCCGATTCTAGTTGCTACGGATGGCGCCCCCTGCCGGGGGAGCGGGGGATGCATCCTGCTCCGTTCGAACTCGAGGGGGCGCTGTTCTGGATCGGCGCGGTCCCTATCCTTCACCGCCGACGACGCGCACAGCGTTGCCCGAGGCTAGGTGCCTCCCCGACGGGTCGTCGATCGTGAGGGATTGCAGTTCACGCCGCCACGGCGGACTGCGGCGAAACGTCTCCTCGACGAGAGAACCCAGGACCTTCGGCGGATGCCGCGGGGAGTGACTGCTGAGCAAGACAAAGCCGCGGTCTTCCTTCACGAGGCGTGCACAGTCTATGAGCAGGGGCGGCAAGTCTTCATCGATCTTCCAACGCTCCCCCTTCGGGCCATGGCCGTAGCTGGGTGGATCGAGAATGACTCCGTCGTACCGGTTGCCACGGCGCACTTCACGAGCGACGAACTTCGCCGCGTCTTCCGCGATCCAACGAAGGGGGGCGTCGGACAGCCCTGAGGCCTCGGCATTGCGACGAGCCCACGCGTTTACGTTCTTCGCCGAGTCGATGTGAACGACGCTTGCGCCCGCGGCGGCCGCCGCCAACGTACTCCCGCCGGTGTAGGCGAAGAGATTCAGCACCGTGCAGGAGCCCGTGAACCGGCGGCATTGCTGCGCCAGCCACGTCCAGTTTTCTGCTTGCTCCGCGAACAGGCCGACGTGCCCGAACGGCGTGGGTCGAACTTCGAACCGAAGGCCGTGATGGCGTACATCCCAGCGTTCCGGCAGCGCCTTCGCGGCTACCCAACGTCCGCTCTCTCCGGCCGCGCGTTCGTACCGCGCGTCGGCGGTGCTCCACGCTTCTTCATCGAGCACGGTCGCAGTCTCGGCCGCCGGACACGGTCGATCGAGGACCACATCACCGAATCGCTCCAGCTTTCGACCGGAGCCGAAATCCAGCAACGCGTATTGGTCTGACGAAAACAATTTGGAGGGCTCTCCCGGGCGCCCTGCTCGAGGCTAGGCGATGACGTCGCGGATCGCACGGAGGCTGGACTTGGCTCGCCCGAAGGCGGTCGACAGCAGCGCCCACGAGGTGGCGACCACGAACGTCGTCAACAGGAACTGATCGAGCACCACCAACTCGACCAGGGTGGCTGCGCAGATCAACCCGTCCGCGACCTTGAGTGGTGTCGGCAGTATCCTTCCTCGTGCGGGGCGCGGTCGTACCTTCGTGATTGGGACGGTTTCGGTCGTCCGTATCGTGAATTAGACGCTGCTCTCCCGTTTTATGGCGTCGATGCGCAGTTAGCTTGAGATTAGGTGGCTCGGGACACGCACCCGTTGCCATCCGTCTCCATCTGAGACCGAACAATGAGCTAGAGAGACAGGAGCACCGCGTCGAGCAGACCCGACCGCACGAGGCCGCCGAGTGCACCGGAGACCTTCGCGCGTGCACGGCCGTCGTGAACATCTCATGGTCCGTTGTCACACGCCGCCTGATCCGGAACCCGCCGTACGGGCGATCCCGCGGAGCATACCGCGAAACACTGCTTGGTGAAGGATGTAGATCCCATACCAATAGGCTAGCCCGGAGAGTCCGATCGGATCGAACACCGCCGTCTGTCGAATTGTCGACGCCTCGCCGTTGTCTGTGACCTCGAACTCGAGCCAAGCTCGTCCGGGGAGCTTCATCTCGGCGGAGAGAAGGAGTCGATGTCCGGGTTCGAACTCCTCTACGCGCCAGCAGTCCAGAGCGTCGCCGACGTGCGTCGTGTCTACGTGCGGCCGGCCCCGCCGCATGCCCACGCCGCCGACGATCAGATCGAGTGCCCCTCGGACCGCCCAGAGCCAATCGCCGTAGTACCATCCGGTCCGGCCCCCGATCCGTTGGATGGGGGCGAACGCCGCCGCGCAGGAAAGCGGCACGTCGATGGTCCGGGAGTCGACCAAGCGGTTCCCGAAGCGTACCCCGCCCCAGTTCGTCTCCGCACCGGCCGACGAGAGGGCATCGGACCAGCGCGTCTGAACGAGCTCTTGATCCTCGTCGCGAAGCGCACGTTCCATCGCTTCGGTGATTCCACCCGGGCGTACGTCGAAGACCGATGTCGCCCGACCGTCGCGCACGATAGTCGGGTGCTGAATGCTCTCGATGAGTTTGCTCCCCACCCGCGCAAAGAGAGGCGTCACGAGGCCAAGCCAGAGGCTGGAGAGCCGCGGTGTCAAGACGGGTACCGGCAGCATCCATCGGTTCAGTCCCCGCAAACGCGCATACTCGCGCATCAACTCGCCGTACGTGACGACGTCATCGCCACCGATCTCGAACACGCCGTCGCCGGGATCCTCCACCTCGATCGAAAGAATCAGGAAGCGAAGAAGGTCATCGACAGCGATCGGCTGTGCGGGGATCGAAACCCACTTGGGCGTAATCATGACGGGGAGCCGCTCGACAAGGGCTCGGATCATCTCGAACGATAGGCTCCCGGCGCCGATCACGATGGAGGCCCGCAGCTCGATCACCGGCACGCCCGATTCTCGCAGGAGCCTACCGACTTCGTGCCGACTCCTTAGGTGGGCCGAGAGGGGGAGGTGGCTGTCGCCCAGGGCGCCGACGTATACGATGCGCTGCACTCCGGCCGCGCGTGCAGCGCGGGCGAAGTTCTGAGCTCCGTCTCGATCGACCTCTTCGAACGAGTCTTCGGAACCCATCGAGTGGACGAGGTAGAAGGCTACGGTCACGCCCTGGAGCGCTAGCCGCAGGCTCTCCTCGTCGAGAACGTCGCCGCGCACGACCTCGGTGTTCGGTCCAACGCGCCCTCGCAGCGCCTCGGGTCGTCGGGCGAGGCAGCGAACACGATAGCCCGACCGATCGAGCGTCGGATGGAGTCGTCCCCCAATGTAGCCGGTCGCACCGGTGACGAGAATGGTATCACCGTCTCTCATGTCGCGGCCTCCGTGGACAGGAGCTGCACGATCTGATCGCGGCGATAGCGGAAGATGGTCTCGAGCTCCTTGGCGACCCGCGAACCGGCAACCAGATCACCCAACGCGCCGCACGGTAGACGGTAACGGATGCGGTCGCGGACGATGGTCGCTCCGTCATGGCCCTCTAACTCGTGGCGATGATGCCAGAGCGAGTACGGTCCCTTCTCCTGGATGTCGACGAAGTTGTGAGGTGGCTGCCACGCGTCGATGCGCGTACGCCAGCGTATCGGGATCCCGTGCAGTCGAAGCCGGTAATTGATGAGGCTGCCTGCGCGCATGTCACTCTCTGGTGGAGAGGAGATTGAGAAGTGTAGGAACGGCGGAGTGATCTTCTCGAGGTTTTTGGCATCGGCGAAGAAAGCGAATGCCCGCTCGAGGGGGAGTTCGACTCTTTGTTCGAAGACCAGTTCGTGTGCGTCACGGGAGCAGATCTCCCCCAGTGCTTCGGATAACGTGGGGTAGCGGAACTCGAAACCGGATTGCTCGGCGACTCTGGGGATCAGGCGCTGGCTGGCGGTCATGATCGAGGACATTTGGCCAAACGCGGCGCGCAGTGCGAAGGCGGGTAGGGGCAAGAATGCGGGGCGTCCGACGCACGCGGCGAGGGCGGCGGTGAAGTCGGAATTGCGAACCGGGTTTGGCGTGGCGGCGTTGACCGGTCCTCGGACATCTTCGTTATCGAGAGCGTGAACGAATAGCTGTACGACGTCGTCCAGGTGGATCCAGCTCATCCACTGCTTTCCGCCGGCGATCCGCCCGCCGAGTCCAGCTCGGAAGATCGGCAACACCGGTCCGAGCATGCCGCCTTCGTCGTCTAGGACGATGCCGATTCGCAAAACGGCGGATCGCACGCCGAGCTCTTCGGCTCTACGAATCGGTGCTTCCCAGGCGGTGCAGAGGGACGGCATGAAGCCGGTACCCGGGGTGGAACCCTCGTCGAGAACATCGTCGCCCCGGTCGCCGTAGTAGCCGATCGCAGATGCGGACAGGAGGCACTTCGGTCGGTTGTCCCGGGGGAGCGAAGCGATGGCATCGAAGATCGCGGTCGCGGTGTCGATACGCGAGGCCTCGAGTGCTCGTTTCCGTGACGGAGTCCAACGACCGCCGGCTACGTTCTCGCCGGCTAGATGGATCACCGCGTCGGCGTCCATCAGAGTATCCATTGGCAGGTCTCCGGGGGACCATGGAACGACATTGCAGCGCGCCGGGAGAGAGGAGACCGCCGCCTCGGGGGATCGGGTCCAGGCGACCACGTCGTGTCCGTTGGCCAATAGCTCTTGGGTCAGACTCCGGCCGATCAAGCCTGTTGCCCCCGTGACAACGACGTTCATGCCTTTCCCTCTCTTTGTTCGAGCCGGCTAGGTAGAGGCCAGCTCTGCAGGGTTGTCGCGGCGGGCTCGCCGACGATTCCCCAACGCTTCCAAAGGCTCGGGAGGGTTAGGACCTGATAGAGCGCGCCGAGTCCGACGGCGCCGTAGATTAGGCGGTTCTGTTCTCCCAATTGGCCGAAGTCGAGACCCGACAAATAGGATGTGAGGTCCACTCCGGAGATCGCTATGAATCCCCAATTCAGTCCTCCTGCGACGGCAAGTGCGGCGGCGAGGATGTCCAGGGTTCTCAGGCTGATGCTCTTCATTGTCGATTCCTTCGTCTGGCTACGCTGCTTGCGCTGCGGCAAGCGGGCTTCGTGGACGGGTCTCGGCGCGTACGAGGCGACGGATCCATTCGGGTTCCAGTTTGAAGCGCTGGCAGAGAGGTACGAACGACAGGAAGTAGGATTCGTCCTCGGCCTCGATCCAGCGCATGGCGGACCTCGCGGCAGCGCGCTGAGCGCTCGATGGGGATCTGGCGTGTCGGATGGCGCACTGTACGGCGTCGAAGAGAATCGCTCGGTGAAGGCTCAGCTCCGGCGAATCGGGACTCGATGGCTGGTTCATCGAGACCTGGGCCGGATCGACGGCGCTTGCCATCACGAGCCGCTCGACTATCCCGTCGACTTCTCCGGGGTTGAGTCTTTGGATGGGCTTCTTCCGTGAATGTGAATTCATTGTCTAGTCCTCCGCCTCGTTCTGAATAACGTTCAAAACGTTCAATACATGTCCAAATTGAAGAGGTCAAGTCCATATTATCAGGAAAAACTAGCAAATTGGGCTTTCTAAATCGTTCAAAACGGTCAAGATAGAACAACAATGGCTAAATCGACCCGAAACGATGTGAGTCCTCGCGATCTCGCTGCAGCGGTGGATGTCAGTGAGTCTTCCTTGAAGCGCTGGGCGGATGACGGGCTTCTCGAGGTGCGGCGGACGGCTGGAGGCCACCGCCGCATTCCCATCAGCGAGGCGATCCGGTTCGTTCGCGATGCGCAGCTCCGATTGGTGAACCCAGCTCTTCTGGGGCTTCCCGATCTGGGAGAGATCAATCCGGAGGTAGGCCCGCCCGAGGGTGGTCAGCTCGAGGCGCTCTTTGTTGAGCACCGCGGTCGCGACGCGGCTCGAGTCGTGCTCGCCGCTTACCTTGGGGGCAGCAGCATCGCCGAGCTGTGCGACGGTCCGATCCGTCAGGCGCTGGCTGCGGTTGGCGAGCTCTACTTGAGTGGCGAAGAGGGCGTCGCGATCGAGCACGGAGCAGTCGACGCGTGTCTTGAGGGACTGAATGCAATCCGGCAGCTCGTCGTGCCGCCCTTGGACGCGCCCGTCGCGATCGGCGGTGCCATCCAAGGCGATCCGTACATTCTGCCCAGCTTGTCTGTCGCGATGGTCCTGGAAGAGATCGGATTCCGCGCGATCAACACGGGGCCAAACACTCCTGCGTCGGCGATCCTAGCGACCGCGCGGAGTGAACGACCCGCTCTGCTTTGGCGGTCAATCAGCAGCGTCCCCCGTGGAGAAGATTGGCTGAGCGAGGTCACATCGGTTCGGGGTTACGCCGAAGAATTCGGATGCGATTTCGTTCTAGGCGGCCGCGCCTGTCGTTCGGCGCGCGGGCTCTTGGCTGGGACTCAGGCCTTCGAGTCTCTGCAGGAGCTCTCGGGGTTCGGCCGAGCGTTGCTTGCCGCGAAAGGGGCGTCTTCAGGCGAGCAGAGCCAACGGGATTGAAGGCGGTTGCTCGACTTGGCGAGCGGCAGGCCTCAGGGTTTTGCTTCGTCGGCCAGCAGAGCGCCGAGCCGAGCGAGGTGGACCGAAGCACCACCCATCGCGTACTCGGTCTGCTTGGCCCACAGGAAGAACCGATGGATCGGGTACTCGATGTCGGCTCCGATTCCGCCGTGGAGGTGCTGCACGGAGTGTGCGACGCGGTGGCCGGCGCGGCATGCCCACCACTTTGCGACCTCGACTGCGCGGTCGGCATCGCGTTCTTCGTTCACCGCCCAGATCGCTTGGTAGAGGGTGGATCGGATCGCCTCCACGTCGATGAAAGCATCGGCCGAACGCATCGCGAATGCCTGGAAGCTACCGATCGGCTTCTCGAACTGCTTACGCTCCCCGCCGTACCTCGCCGTTCGCTCGAGAGCTGCGTCGGAGATACCGAGCTGCAGTGCGCTCAGCGCGATAGTGGCGCGGCGCTCGATCCAGCGGACGATGGCGGCGCCGCGCGCCGGGTCGCCGAGGGCCTCGGCCCTCGCACCTGATAGCGTCATTGTGAACTGAGGCTCGCCGTTCGTCGTGATCTCGCGTTCCAACGAGACGCCGGCTGAGCTGGGCTCGACTAGGAAGATGCCAATCGCCTCGCCGTTCGTGCGCGCGGGAACCAGAACGAATCTGGCCCGATCTGCATCAGCGACGCATACTTTCACGCCGTCGATTGCCCATCGGTCGCCGTCGACCTTGGCGGTCGTTGCCGGCCGCGCTGGGTCGACGTGCCCCAGTTCTGCGAGGCCGGCGGTCAGGAGCGCCTGGCCGGCAGCCACGTCCGTGAGGATCCTCTTTTGATAGGTCGATCCGAACTCCTGGATTGGCAAGGCGCCGAGCACCAGCGTCGATACTACCGGCAGCGGTGCGACGCAGCGGCCGGCCTCCTCGCACAGTGCGGCCAGCTCGGCCATCCCGAAGCCTGCTCCGCCGAATTCCTCGCGAAGCGCGACGCCGAGAAGACTCGCGGTCGCGAGTTCTCTCCATAGCTCGGAGTCGTACCACCCTGGGTCTTCCGAAAGCTGCTTTACGCGGTCGTCGGTCGCCCAATCGTTGATGATGCGACGCGCAAGCGCCTGTACGGCTTTGTGATCTTCGGTGAGTGCGAAATCCATGATGTCCCCGTCCTTCGTCAGGAGCGCGGCAGGCCGAGGCCCATCCATGCCACGATCTGTCGCTGAATCTCGTTTACCCCGCCACCGAACGTGTTGATCTGACACGCACGGTATTGCATCTCGATTTCGCCGCGCAGGACGGCGCCCGGCGAGCCCGACTTGAGCAGGCCGGGTGCTCCGAGGACGTCGAGGAGAAGCCGATAGATCTCAATCAGTTCTTCGGTGCCGAAGACTTTTACCGAAGATGCGCGAGCAGGTTCGAGCTTGCCGCTCTCGAGTTCCCACGCCATCCGCCAGTTCATGACTTTGGCCGCATCGGTGCGGGCGTAGGCTTCGGCGAGCGTGGTCTGAACCCAACCTTGTGCGAGAAGGGGTCTGCCGTCGTCGGTCGTGGTCGACCGCGCGAAGTCGATCGTGTCGTCGACCAGGCGCTGGGCGATACAGCCCCAGACCCCGAGACCGATGCGCTCGTAGTTGAGCTGCGTCGTAATCAGCTTCCAGCCGGCGTTCTCGTCGCCGACGAGATTGGTGACCGGCACGCGTACGTCGTCGTAGTACGTCATGTTGGTGCGCCCGTCGCCGACCGTGAAGATGGGCGCAATCTTCAGTCCCGGCTGATCGGTCGGCGTGATCAGTATCGAAATCCCCCTGTGCTTCGCTGCGTTGGTATCGGTGCGCGCTGCGAGCCAGATGTAGTCGGCATCGTTCGCGCCGCTCGTGAACATCTTCGTGCCGTTCACGACGTATTCGTCGCCGTTGCGTTTGGCGCTGGTTGTGAGAGAGGCGAGATCCGTGCCGGCACCGGGCTCTGAGTAGCCGATCGCGAAGTGGACTTCGCCGCCGAGAATGAGGGGTAGGAACTGGCTCTTCTGTTCTTCCGTACCGTGACGCATGATTGAGGGACCGACCGTATTGAGCGTGACGAACGGGAGGGGCGCTCCTGCTCGGCGCGCCTCGTCGAGAAAGATCAGTTGCTCGATCCCCGTGAACCCCTGGCCTCCCCACTCCTGCGGCCAGCCGACTCCCAGCCATCCATCCTTTCCGATCTGCCGGATGATTTCCTTGTAGAAGGGGCCGCCTACACTCTGGCTCAGACGCTCTCGCGTACTGTCGGTCATGAGGCCGGCGAAGTACTCTCGGATTCTTCCGCGCAGCTCCTTTTGGTCGGGCGTGAAATCAACGTACATCTGCACTCCAGGGCGCTTGAGCGAACGCGAAGGAGGCGCTCACTGAGAACTCTCGTGGGAAATCCTAGATGCTCTTGCGAGCCTGACAAGACTCTATTTTGCGATATTGGTCCGGGACACGCCCCGAAGGAGGTCGAGGGCCGCGGCCCTCCGCTTTTGGTAATCGACGCACGGGGGTGGGTAGCCCGTTCGGGCGAGGGTCGACGGGTCGCGAGCCGGCTCGTGAATCAGCGGAGCCTCGACATCCGCCAACTCGGGCACCCAGCGGCGGATGTACTTCCCCTCGGGATCGAACTTCTTCGACTGGAGCAATGGGTTGAAGATCCGGAAGTAGGGTGTCGCGTCGGTCCCTGTGGATGCTGACCACTGCCAGCCCCCGTTGTTGGCGGCTGGGTCGCCATCGACCAGGCGCTGCATGAAGGCCCTCTCTCCGATTCTCCAGTCCACCAAAAGGATCTTGCTGAGAAACGAGGCGGTGATCATCCGCAGCCGGTTGTGCATCCAGCCGGTTTCATTCAGCTGTCGCATCCCCGCGTCGACGATCGGAAAGCCGGTACGCCCCTCGGTCCAGGCTTCGATGATCTCGGGCCGCTTCTCCGGCCAGATCATGTGCTCGTATTGTCTGCGGAAGGGGCCTCGGAGAACGCGTGGGAAGTGAAAGAGCACGGAGTGGTAGAAGTCACGCCAGCAGAGTTCGGTCACGAATGCGCCGGCTTCCTGGAGCCGATGCTTCTCCTCTCGGTTCATTCCAAGGTGGGAGCGGGAGGGGTCGAGGTCGACATGCTCCTCTCCCACGAAGCGCGCGACGGTGGCGTAGATCTGTCGAGAGGACAACGTTCCATACTTCAGGTCCGCGGAGATCCCCGACGTTCCGGTGAGGCTCGGCGTGTTGCGGTCCGACCGATAGCGAGCAAGTCGGCTCGATACGAATCGGCGGAGGCGCCGCGCGGCTTGGGGCTCGCCCCCGGCGATGATCCTGGCGTGGAGGGAGAACCCGAGGCTGGACAGCGTGGGAAGAGAGCTTGCGACTGAACGGAATTGGCGGGGCAGTGTGGTCGGCTTCATGCTCGGTCGTCGCAGCGGAGGGGACTTGGCGACCTGGCGCCACCGTCGAGCGTACGGGGTGAAGACGGTGTAAGGGCTCCCATCGTCCTTGACGCACTCCCACGGTTCGACCAGCACGAGGTCCGCGAAGTCACGCCACCCGATCCCAAGCTCTCCGAGCGCCGCCTGGACCCCAGCGTCGCGCCTTCTTCCGTAGGGACTGTAGTCTCGATTGGTGAACACCGCGTCTGCCTCGAGGTCGTTCGCGATCGCCGGCACGACGCTTCGTGGCTCGCCGTGGAGTATGAGCAAGGGCAGGCCGCGCTCCTCCAGGCTTCTCCGCAGACTCGCTAGCGCGTCGAGTAAAAACGCGACGCGTGGAGCTCCGATGTCGGTGGATTCGAGGAGTTTGGGATCGAGGACGAAGATCGGAAAGACGGTGTCTCCGTCGCGACACGACGCGCTGAGCGCGGTGTTGTCGCAGAGGCGAAGGTCCCGCCGGAACCAATGAAGGATCCGCTTCATGGTGTGGCCGCACGCACGGTTCTGGCTTCTCGGTCCAGAAGGTTCCCCACGGACCTCACTTCGCGATCGGACTGCTCAGCCATCTTGGGAGGTGCGTGGTGGGGTGCGAACGCCCAGGAGATCGTGGGAGTGGAAACTCTCGACCGGCACGGGGCCGCATGGCGTCAGAGTGTCGGGCATTGTGCCGGGATCGCGGTGGGCTGGTCGGTGGCTGTGTCGGGAGAGGAAGCTCCAAACTTCCTCGACGGCTTCGAACCCCGCCATCGCATCGTCGCTCGGAAGGTCTCGTGTGTACTTGCCGCCGGGCCAGGCGTGTGGCCACTCGGCAACACGGTACAGCACGACTTCGGATGCGGGCTCGGCGCCCTGCCATTGTGAACGCGTAATCCGCTGCCTCCGCAGTGAGTCCGTTCTGGGTTCGGCGAATGTTCCATTGGCGCTCCGCCAGAAGTCCACGGACTCCGCTACCGAAAGGAACGTTCGACCTTTCGATCCTATGGGGTCGATCCCGCCGTCCCAGGGGACCACCTGGTCGGCGTCCCCGTGCATGAGTAACATTGGCACGGGCCGCGAGGGGGAGGTGATGCGCCAGACTTGCTCGCCCTCTGCCGGACTCCCACCGACCGTGCCTGATATGGCAGCGGCGGCTGCGACGACATCCGACATCTCCGAGGCGACCCGATGCACCATCATGGCACCGTTGGACATTCCTACGATGTAGACGCGCGACCAATCGACGGGCGCGCGCCGGTCTACCGCAGCCATCACACGATGAGTGAATGCAACGTCGTCGACGTCTCCTTCGTTGGCGGGCCCACAGCAGTGGCCGCTGTTCCAGTGCTGTAGTAGCCCCAGGAACCCCGAGCCGCGCGGGTAGACGACAATCAGTCCTTCGCGGTCGGCCAACGCGTCGAGACTGCTCTCCTCTGCCATTTCCTCGGGCGAACTGAATGCTCCGTGAAAAGCGAGGATGAGTGGACGTGGGTCGCCGGCGGCACAGTTTGGAGGCAGGTGGAGACGATACTCGTCGGGGTCGGCGGGCGCGCTTCCGTCGGGGTCCGGGAGGAAGGTTTGAAGGCTCAACGGCCCACGCATTAGCGGGGGGGAGCACGCGACGCCAACCAGCGCGAAGACGGCGACTGTTGCGGCCGGAACGGTTCTTTTGTCGAAGGATGTCATCTGGCGACCGCTCCTTCCGTCGCGGGAGTCTTCATTGCCCGCGCTGTGAGGCTGGCGAACATATAGTATTTTCCCTGCGCGGCAATAGGGATGGTCGCCGGTGAATCCCGAATTAGGTCTTCGATTGGTTGTTGAATCTGGTGTGGGCGTGAGTAGACCCTAGCCGGACTTTACGGCCGGTCAAGAAGTACGATCGTGTAGCGGTCGGCGGTTCTCGAAACGGCTCTGCCGGCTGTCAGCGCTGCGCTGACCGAGGATGGCTTCGTCTTCGTAGACGCGCGGCGATCCAGAGATCCATCTCTTCCCATCGGTTGAAGAGCCATTCGGACTTCGCCTCACGGCTGCTTGGGATTGCGATGGCCGGCACGCGCCAGAAGGCCGCCTTCACGCGACTCCCGACGAGACTCCCCGAGAGGAGATCGGTGAGGCGCATGGTGCCCTCGAGTCCCTCGTGCGCGCAGAAGACGACATCGGTTTCGGGGCATTCCTCGAGCAGGGCGAGAGAGCCGCCGAGTCGGGGCGGGAGAAGGTTCTCCAGTGCGCGGGCGCGCGCGAGAAGAACCGTGTCGCCGCGCGCTTCGATCCGTGCAAGCACCGCCTTGCGGCGTTCTGGTGTGAAGCGTGTTCCTTCCGGATAGATGAGCACGCCGTCGCTTGGTCCGAGGTCCTGCGCGAGTCCGCGAATCCTCTGAATCTCCGGCTCGCTGATATTCGCCTCACGCTCGATGAAGCAGTTGGGGAGTCGGTGCCCCACGATGTCGAGACAAGGGTCCCATAGGAGTTCGCGCTTGAGGACGTAGCGAAGACGATGACCATGCGCGGCCGAGAGATAGTGGGCTGCCAGCACTGTGTCGACGACGCTGACGTGACGAACGAAAAGAAGAAAGGGTCCATCGCCGCGAGGGACTACCTCGCTCCCTTCTACGTCGACGCAGAACCCGAGCAGGACGCGGCCCCCGGTGAGGAGGGTGGAGGCCCACCAGGATTGCAGGCGAAAATGAGCATCGACCCAAGCCGGACCCGCTCTTCCCGTCGTGAGGCCGAAACGTAGCCACAACCACCCGCTCCCGAGGATGCCGAAGGTTTCGCATCCGAAGTAGTGGACGAGGAATACAACTCCTCGCGTCATCGCGAAGCGGCTTCCCCGGACGATGTCTGCGGCGGCGCACAGCGGGAGGAGGAGTGGAAGAGAAACGAGGCCCAGGAGGAAGGAAAGGATGAACAGGGGCACCGTCACGAACCGGCGCATGGCTCGTGTTACGCGATCCGACATTCAGCCGCCCGCAACGACAGGGAAAAAAGCTGGCCAGACCAGCGCGTCGAGCACTGCGGTTTGGAAGGAGAAGAGTAGGGCTCCAAGGATGGCAAGCGCCCGCGCCCCACGCGCGCCGGACGGCGCGGCCGTGGCGATCGACGCGATCAATGCGAGGGAGGCTACTCCGACCACGGTGAGCACGATTCGAATCGAAAGCCACAAAGCCGAGTTGGGTGTTTCGATCATCTGGAAAGTGAGAGGCATCCACAGCGCGGAGGGAATGAGAATCGCCGCGTAGATGGCACTGAACGCTCGGAATCCGAATCGGCCAAAGATCCGCACGTTCGAAGTATCGAGTGAGAACAGGATGTAACCCGTGAAGAGAAAGTACCCCACGGCCGCGAGCAGCATTGAGATCGTGTAGAGCGGCTGGAGGCCCTCCGGCACCCCGCCCCATACCGCTCCCGAACTCTCGGGGTGTGTTGCGATGCCGACGACGTAGCTTGCGAGCACTGCGACCCCGCCGATGATGTTCAGGGCAATGAACATCCTTTGGTGCGTCGCGCTCGAGAGCGCTTGGGATCCTTGCAGAGGTTTGGTCGCTGCACTCATGATACCCCCAGGAGTTCGTTTTTCAGAGGCGCGTCGAGCGGATCCTCGCCGAGCCAGATGTCGAAGAGGGATGATGCGAAATCCTCTCCCTGGATAACGCCTAGGCGCTCGCCGTTGAGAGATAGCTCGGTTCCCACGTCCGGCATGTAGGTGATGGCGTATCGGTCGCCGGGTTCCACGTCGCGGTAGAGTTCGTTCGAGCGCTCGATACGGACCTCGAGTTCGAGGTACGTGGCTTCGTCCACGTTTCTGGTGATGCCTTTGCGTGTTGCGTCTGCAAATCCCGCCGCGGGTATGGACCAGAAGTACTCGAGCTCCAGCCGGCGGCCGGCGGTCTCATCGATCGCCGCGGCGACGGCGCCGCGAAGAGAACCCCGATCTATCGATTTCTTGCAGTGCATGCCCCAACCCTACGGCTGGCCAAACTTCTGTCGAGCAATTATCTAGACAGAAGCCAGACAGCAATAATAGCCTATGACGGAAGGCACAACTTATTCCCAATTCTGTTGAGCCGACCTACCCGGTTCGGGTCGTGGTCGAAGCGACGGGGATCTCGGAACACGTGCTCCGCGCCTGGGAGCGGCGGCATTCGATAGTGCGACCGCGAAGAGGCCGATGCCCCACCAGAGGGTGAAGTCGCCGGGGTAGTTGGGGTGACGGGTCCACGCCCGGAGGCCTCGATCCATCCGAGGTGCAGTGCCCGAGTCGGTCATCACGGCTTGCAGGGGGAAGGATACGACCCACATCAGCACTCCCTGGGGTCCAAAGACGGTCACGAGACCTCGGAGTGAAAACCCATCCGGGTCGCGCTTGCGCATTGCCTGATACCGCTCGTCTTCGCCGTGACCGGCATTGCGCCACAAAAGCTACGCGCCCAACCGCGCTCCCCCCCCCCAGGCCGTCGTGCAGGCGGGCGAGATCGTCGCGCGGGTATGGTCGTCCCCGCCCAGAGGGAAGGTGACCCACCCTATGAGGACGAAGCCAGGCTCTCAGAAGATGTCGGCGATGCTTGCGTCCTTCAGGCGCAGGCTGGCCAGCGACAGGAAGAACAACGCGGTGAGGGCCGCGGCTAGTCCGGAAAGAGAAGTCGCGATCGCGCTACTCATAGGAGATCATACTAGTCCGGGATCGTCCGAGCGCGATCGATTTACTGTTGTCTCGACGAGATGTGCCTGTAACTTTGGAGTGTGGGACAATGGTCGAGTTCGACGCGCATCATGAAGAGGGCTGGCGAACCCGTTTCGGGGAACCGCGACGGGCAGGGATGGTTCGTGTTGCGACGAGCTAGCTTGCTCCTGGTCGTTCTGGCATTGCTTGCGTCGGGCCGAGTCGGCTGGGCGGACGGCGAAGCCGCCGATTGGAGAACGGCAATTTCGCAGGCGGACGCTGCCTACGATCGCCGCGGAAGCGACGTCGACTCGGATCGGCGCGCGGCGCCCGGACCCATCGCGAGGGCAATCGGCCTTTACGAACGGGTTTTGACTGAACGTCCTCTCGACTTGGAGGTTCGTTGGCGGCTTCTCCGCGCTCTGTACTTCGCGGGCGATCACTCGAGCGAGTCCAGAGAGGAACGAAAAGATCGGCTCGAGCATGCGCGGGAGGTCGGGCGCATCGGGATGGATCAGCTTGCTGCCGAACTTGGGGATGGCACGCACCTCGAAGACCTCGAGCCCGACGAGATCGAGGCGAGTGTCCCTGCGGGGCGGCGGCAACAGGTCGCGGCCATCTACTACTGGACAGCCGTTTCCTGGGGGGCGCTCTCGCAGCTGACCGGCACGCTGAGCGCGATCGGCGATGGCGTGGCGAATCGCCTGTACGATTTTACCAAGGTCGTGATCACGCTCGATCCCGGCTACGAGCTAGGCGGCGCACACCGCCTCCGGTCGTATCTTCACGCCACGGTCCCGAGCATTCCCTTCATTTCGGGCTGGATCGAAACGGATCTGGCGGTCTCTGAGTCCGAGAAGGCGCTCGCGTTCGATGCTGAGGATCGAGGCAACCGTGTCATCTACGGAGTGGCTCTTCTGGAGACGCGTGACGAGGCTCGCGAAGAGGCACTGAGCATTCTCCGCGACATCGCTGCTCTCGAACCCCGCGAGGAGACGCGGTCGGAAGACCTGTCGATCCGCGCGCTCGCGCTGGAGAAGGTAGGCGAGGATCCGTCGTCGCCCTATGGCGCCCGGTCGCCAGATGTCGATGGTACGGGTCGCGTGTACATGGGCCGTGAAGTGTCGCTCGTGATGGGGCACGGAGCGGCGGGATGGTTGGAGAGACCCGAACGTTCGGACGAAGAGATGCCGGACCGGCTCGTGCGGGAGCTGCAGCTCGCCCCGGACGCGGTTGTCGCCGACATTGGTGCGGGCACCGGGTACTTCAGCTTCCGTCTGGCCGACGTGGTGCCCGAGGGGGAGGTTCTCGCCGTCGACATCCAGCCGCAGATGCTCGAGATCATCGATCGGCGGATGCGGGTCCTAGGTGTGGAGAACGTTCGAACGATCCTGGGGTCGTCCGTCGACCCAAAGCTTCCCGAAGCCGGTGTGGATGCCGTGCTGTTGGTGGATGCGTACCACGAGTTCTCTCACCCGCAGGAGATGGGCCAGAAGATCGCGGAGGCGCTCGCTCCGGGTGGCCGACTCTATCTCGTCGAGTATCGCGGCGAGGACGACACGATCCCCATCAAGCCGCTCCACAAGATGACGGTGGCTCAGGCCCGAACCGAGTTGGAGGCGGCGGGACTTCGGTGGGTCGGGGTTCGGGATTTTCTCCCAGATCAGCACCTCCTAGTCTTCGAAAAGCCGGTGACAGCGAAGGCGCGGTAGCGCTCGTCCACTCTAGAACTGCCAGGAGACGAAGGCCCCGAGATACGGAATCGAGCTCGTGCCCGACGATCGGAGTTCGTTTCCGTTCGCGTCGGAGAGACGAAGCCGGTTGGCGACGGAGTATCCGCCGAGCACATCCGCTCGCAGATGCTCGCCGAGTCGCCACGTCAGGCGAAGCCACAACGGAACACCCTCGTCCTCGCCGACGCCGCCCTGTCGAATAAACGGCCCGCCGTCGTCGAGGCGGAAACGGCGGAACTCCCATCGCCCGCCGAATGCGAGAGCCCAATCCTCGGTAGGACGCCATGCTAACTCGATTCCGGGCCCCCGGGGGTAGGCGCTGGGCGCGATAGTGTTCGAGAGCACGAACTGCGGGGTGATCTCCCAGTAGACGAAGGGGATGGGCACGATGAGTGGCGACTCCTCGAGTCGGGCGGCGATCAGCAGACCACCACCGAGTCGAAGCCCTGGAGAGAAGGTGTACTGCGCGCCGACGAGGCCGCCCGGGTTGAAGCTCTCGCCGATCGATGCCCCGACTTCGAACGAGAACCGTGCCGTGAACGCCCCGTTCAGCCACCATTTTCCGACTTTTCGTCCAAGGCTCACCGAGCCTGCGAGGCTGTGTACGTCGCCCCACGGCTTTGCATCCGGTGGTGTCGCAACGGGGTTCTCTCCATCGAATGAGTACCAGTCGCCTTGCCACGCGAGCTGCGTCCCGAGGATCAGGCCGGCACCAACCGGAAAACCGAGGCGACCGGCCATGAAGGCCGTATCGGTGGAGAAACGGCCTCCCTCGTCGATCGACGCATCGAACGCGTGGAGGTAGCCGGCCGCCAGAAGAGGGCCGCGGGCCGATCGCGGTGCTGGTTTGTCGTCCCCAGCCGGGCCGGCTGCTGTTTCCGCCGGCGGCACGGCATCGTTCTTCGTCGACGACGGATCGAGGTCGGCACCTCGCACCGAGGTGCTCGCGGCCGGCAGGAGGAGTCCGGCGACGACAGTTGCGCGAAGCAAGAGCCGGATGGAGGACGGCCGGCGGACGGCACGCGCGCTGGGAAACCGCCGGTGCAGGGAGGGGTTTCCGAGATCAGGTCTCATCGGCTGCCTTTGCGGCCTGATCGATTCGGTCGAGCACGATCTGCACCAGTTTGGGATCGAGGCCCAGAGTCTCGGTCACGTGGATGCTCAGGCCCGGATGGCGCTCTCGTGCTTCCTCGGCGAGCCGCGGAAGGTCGTCTCGGGTGTGGCGTCCGGGAAGGAGAAAGAAGGGGTGCAGAAAGATCCGACACGCACCTTCACGGACGCAGCCGTCGATGACCTCGGGGACGCACGGTTCTGACAGTTCCAGGTGGGCGCTGCAAACCAGCCATCCAGGCCGCTGCTCGATCAGCAGAGAGGCCAGCTTGTCGATGTGCCCATTCGCCTCCGGGCGACGGCTGCCGTGGTCCACCAGGACTATCGCATCTCCATCATTCATACGAAGACGATAGAGGATCCCGGAGGGCACGAAAGCGCCAATTTCACGATCTCTCATCTTGCACGATGTCGCGAACGGCCTAGAGCTCGAAGGATGGGTTCTTCGACACGAGTGAACTTTCGGCATGTTCGCGCCTTGCTCACCCTCGGTCTTCTCGGTGCAATCGGATGCACCGGGATCCCCGAGGGTCTCGAGCCCGTCGGGGGGTTCCGAACGGAGCGCTACCTCGGGACGTGGTACGAGATCGCCCGACTCGACCACTCGTTCGAGCGCGGACTGCAGGACGTGTCTGCCACATACTCCGCGCGATCCGGCGGCGGCATTCGAGTGGTCAACCGTGGTTACGACCCTACGGCGTCGGAGTGGCGCGAAGCCGTCGGCCTCGCCTATCCGCTCGGAGATCCCGGGATCGGAAGTCTGAAGGTGAGCTTCTTCGGCCCGTTCTACGGGGGGTATCACGTGATCGCCCTGGATGAGGACTACGGCTGGGCCGTGGTGGTGGGACCGGACCGATCTTATCTCTGGTTCCTCGCTCGGGATCGGTCGTTGACGGCCGAGCGGCGGGAAGCCCTTCTCTCGGTTGCGCGCGACGGGGGCTTCGACGTCGCGGCGCTCGTTTGGGTGGAGCAGGACCGCGACGACCCGGCCCTGGAACAGGACGAGTGAGCGCGACGTTCGGAGCTGTGCGCTAGCCTCGAGAGCCTTGTCGCCGGCAAAATGGCGAGCGACAATGGCGACTGCGCAACTCCCGCGACCTAGCTCGCGAAGGGAAGTGCGCGAGCTGGTCCACCGAACCAATGGAGTCCTGCCGACACACCACCTTAGTGCTCGCCAAAGTCGAGGTGAAGCGGCGGTGCTGCAAGTGCCACCTCTCCCTCTCCACCGAGGAGCTCGGAGATTCGTTCTGCCCGGAATGCTTCGAGTCGAGCGGCCGGCGCAACTACGACTTCGAGGACATCGAAGACGCTTCGGTCGGCGAGCCTCGCTATTTCTGCGAGGACTGCGGAGCTGCCGTCGGCGGTGCCTCCGATGGTTCGTCTTGATCTGCGGCCCGGGCTCAGCTCGTAGGCGCCGCGACCGGATGAAGACACGTGAACGGCGTCCGCACCCGCCGGTCTGGCGTCGCATAGCGCAGGCCCATCGCCACGCGCGTCGTGTCGCTCGGGTTCTGGCTGCCGTGCCAGAGCTTGCCTTTGAAGAGGAGGAACTCGCCGTCATGCACGGCGGGTTGCACGATCCGCGGTTCGAGGTCCGGCATTTCGCGACGGAGAAGCGACAGTACCTGCTCATCGCAGGCGAAGTCCGCCATGCTCATGCCGCCTGAGCTCTGGAAGTCCTCCGGTGTTCGCGGAAATCGGTCGGAGCACGGCATCAGCTTCAGGGCACTGTCGGGTGTCACGTTCTGCACGCCGAGCCACACGCTCACCCCGCTCCAGTAGTCGTACTCCGTGTCCGTGTGCCAGTGCAGGTGGCTCTGGGGGGCTTGCTCGAACCGGATCTCGCCCCACTGCAGAATGTCCTCGCCGAGCAGGTGCGACACGCGGTCGACGAGCTCCGGGCGGATAGAAGTACACGCTGCCCGGACGGCTGATCAGGCGATGGCGCGCGACGATCCCGGCATTCCGTCTGCGCTCTCAGTCAGGCCAACTGCGTCCGCAGATGGAACGACTTGGGTCGGGTCAGCACTTCATAGCCAAGCGACGAAAGCGTGACCCCTCGTCCGGAATCTTTGACGCCGGTCCACGCGAGGCCGGGGTCGAGGTAGTCGCACCGATTGAGGAAAAACGTGCCGGTCTCGATCCGCTGGCCGATCGCGACGGCTGCGTCGCGGTCGTCGGTAAAGACGGCTGCCGTGAGCCCGAAGTCGCTGTCGTTCATGAGGTGCACCGCCTCGTCGTCATCGCGCACCGACATCACTCCGAGGACCGGGCCGAAGCTCTCCTCCCGCATCACGCGCATGTCGTGATTTACGTCGATCAACAGCTGCGGCGAGCAGTATGCGGTGCCCGGGGCCGCCGCGGCGAAGGCGGCGGGGTCGATCAGGGCCTGCGCACCGGCGCTTACTGCTTCTTCCGCTTGTCCGCGGACGAAGTCCGCCGCGGCGGGGCGCACCATGGGCCCCAGAGTCGTCGTCCCCTCGCGCGGGTCTCCGAGCACGTAGCCTTGAATCAAGGAGCGCGCCGACTCCACGTATTCGTCGAACCGAGATGCGTGCACGTACACGCGTTCAATCCCGCAGCAAGACTGTCCGGAGTTGAAGAATGCGCCGTCGACCGTCGTCTCGACGGCGTGCGCCAGGTCGGCGTCCTGCCGCACGTAGGCCGGGTCCTTGCCTCCAAGTTCGAGTCCGATGCCGATGAAGCGTTCGCTGGCCGCGCGTTGCACGGCGCGCCCTCCCGGTACCGAGCCAGTGAACGCAACGAAGTCGACCCGAGCGTCTCCGACGGCGGCGAGTGCGGCGTCATGACTCAAGTGCAGATGCGCTAGCAGGCCGGTAGGGAGTCCCGCGGCTTCGAAGGCGGTGCTGAGCCGCTCGGCGCACAGCGGCGTTTGGGAGGAGTGCTTGAGCACCACCGCGTTCCCGGCGGCAAGTGCGGGGACGATGGCGTTCACGGCAGTCAGGTAAGGGAAGTTCCACGGAGCGAGCACCAGCACGACACCCAGCGGGTCACGTTGGATGAAACGCTCGAACCCAGGCTTCGGTTCGAGCACGACCGGAGCCAGTGCCTGCGGCGCGAGTCGCAGCATCTCTCGAGCGCGCTCCTCGAACCCACCGACCTCGAGGGGGGTGTAGGCGACCGGACGCCCCATCTGGAGTGTCAGCTCTAGAGAGATCTCGTCGCGCTGGGCAACGAACGCATCGACCGCTTTCCCGAGGCGTGCGCAGCGTTCGTCCAGGGGGGTTGCTCGCCATTCCCGTTGCGCGACGCGAGCACGGTCGAGGGTCCGGTCGATGGTTTTCGAGTCTGCAAGCGACCGCTCGACGAAGAGCTGACCATCAATGGGAGAGAAACAGCGAAGCGATCCTGATTGGGAAGCCATGTCGCCGAAGAATCGCTCGGAAACGGTGCTGCGTAAAGTCGGAACGGTTCGCGGCTCGGGTGTCGCCTCGCCTGGGTGTGAGCCTACGTACGCGATCGCCGCGGCCCAGTGCACTGGGCCGTGGACGATGCGGGGCAACGAGTTTCTGGACGGGAAGTACGCGACCAGCATCCAGCCGGATGCAGGAGGCTTCTTCTGTCGGGATTGAGATAGCCAGCGCGTTCCCATTCGCGAGAACTTGGTCCGCAATGACTACGAACCCTGGCAGTACGGTTACGTCCAGCGAACCCCTCGTCGAACCTGGCCCAAGCCCTGCTCGGCCAGAATGTCCGTTGACACGCGTAGCCCGTCCTCACTACCTTAACTCCCTCTGGAACCCGCCTGGGCCGGAGGTGCCCCCAGCTACTTCAAGGTAGGATCTCACCCGTATGACGCGATTCGCTCTTCTCTCTTCCGTCGTCGTTGCCCTCGTATGCTTGCACCCCGTGGCCGCCGCCGCCATCTCTCCTGCGACGACCAATAACGACTTCCTTCTCCCGGGCACGCAGCCGCTCACGGTCGTCGACGACTTCTCGACTTCCGCAGAGTGCGCGGGGTGTCACTCCGGCTTCGGCGATCCCGGCGCCGAGCCCATGCGTGCGTGGGAGGGTTCCATGCTCGCGCAGGCCGGACGCGATCCTCTCCTGTGGGCCGCGCTGGCGATCGCCAACCAGGACGTGCCGGCGTCGGGCGAGACCTGCCTGCGATGCCACTTGCCCAAGGGGTGGCTCGAGGGGCGCTCGGCGAACCCGGATGGTTCTTCCATGACGGCTGACGATCGCGAAGGTGTGCAGTGCGCGGTCTGTCACCGAATGGTCGATCCCTTCGCCGATCCGGCGAACCCCGCAGAGGACGCTGCGATCCTGGCCGGCCTCGCTGCACCGGTACCTGCTTTCGAGAGCGGTATGATGGTGGTCGATTCGTTCGACCGACTGCGCGGCCCGTTGGACCTCATCGGAGATCTGGGAGGAGACCCACACCCGGCGGGGGTCTCAACGCTCGTCTCCCCATTCCATGAGAGCTCGGAGCTCTGCGGCACGTGTCACAACGTGCGCAATCCCGCTTTCACCAAGAACGACGTGACGGGAGAGTGGGAGTTGAATGCGGTCGACACGGCGAGCGCCGAGCCGACCAAGGGTTTCCCGGAGCAGTCGACGTATGACGAATGGGCGAACAGCGAGTATGCGTCTACCGGCGTCTTCGCGCCGGAGTTCGGCGGCAACAAGCAGGTCGTATCGACTTGTCAGGACTGCCACATGGTCGACGTGTCGGGACGCGCTGCGGCGGGTGGCATCGAGCGTGACGACGTGCCGGCCCACGGCTTCGCGGGTGCGAACACGTTCATCCCGTACGTCCTGCCCTTCCATCCCCAGTTCGGGAGCGAGGTCGACGCCGGCCTCTTGCTCGAGGGCGCCGCACGCAACGTCGACATGCTGCGCAAGGCAGCCTCGTTGGAAGCAGGGATCGTTGCCGGCGACCTCGTGGTGCGCGTCACGAACGAGTCCGGCCACAAGCTTCCGACCGGCTACCCCGAAGGCCGCCGGATGTGGCTGCACGTCCAGGCCTTCGATGCCCAGAACAATGTGGTGTTCGAATCCGGAAGCTACACCGACGCGACCGCAACGCTCGAGAGTGACCCGAATATTCACGTGTGGGAATCCGAGATGGGCCTCAGCGCCGCAGTGGCGGCAGTGAACGGGCAGCCGGTCGGCAAGAGCTTCCATCTCGCGCTGAACAACGTTCGGCTGAAGGACAACCGCATTCCGCCGCGAGGTTTCACGAACGCGGCCTTCGAGTTGGTCGACGCAGAGCCCGTCTCCGCTACCTACGCCGACTTCCAATACTGGGACGAGGTCACCTATCCCGTCGGTCCGAGTGCCGTCCAGGCGGGGGTGACGCTCTACTACCAAACGGCATCACGCGAATACGTCGAGTTTCTGGACGCCGAGAACACGACGAACGCAGCCGGTACGATTCTCTACGACCTCTGGGATCAGCACCATCCGTCTTCGCCGGTTGCGATGGCGCAGGCCTTCGTCGGCGTGGGTCCGAAGGCGGTCGCATCCTGCCGGAAGTCGGTGGAGACGGCTCAAGCGAAGTACCGCAAGCGACACTACCGGGCATGGTCACGTTGTTACGAGCGTGAGGTCAGCGGTCTTCCTTGCGATCTCGTCGACACGCTGGTGCGCGTTGATCGCGCGGGCGAGACGCTACGCGAACGGCTCGGTGGTGTGAAGGACGCGAAGTGCGCGGGATCGAGCCTCACGCCGTTGAGCCTCGGGCATGGAACCGTCTGTCCCATGCCGTGTCAGCACATCGTTCTTTTCGACATGGCCGATCTCGCCTCCTGCGCGATCTGTCAGGCCGACGCACTGAACGGCGAAGCACTCGAGGCGGCCTACGGCTCTCAGCCGCAGACGCTGCCGAACGTCCTGCTCCCGACGGAGCGTGCGTGCCAGGCGTCGCTCGACAAGGCGGCGAGCATCCACAGCCACAAGTGGATGCGTGTCGTCGCCCGCTGCGAGCGAGACAATGCTTCCGGGAAGAACGCGCCCGCCCTGGACTGCTCTGTCGAGCCCGCCGGCAAACTCCAGGCGGTCAAGGGCAAGGCCGCGAACCGCGTCGCGAAGTGTGACGACTTGGGCAGCATCCCGGGCTGCGCAACCGCTGGGAGCTTGGTGGCGGTTGAGGCGTGCCTCGAGACGGCGATCGGCCCGGCGATCGCGGACTACACGAACGTCGCGTACCCCTGACGGTTGGCCGGGAGGCTGAGGATGCGCCTCTGGGTCCGACGAGAGCGAGCGTCACTCCGATGCCGCGCCCCGTTCTCGGTCATTGGCGCGTGAGGTGAACTGCTAGCTGCCGCTTCAAGCCCTCCGGCGCGATGTGGGTCTCGAGAAAGAGGTGGACTTCGTGGGGTCCGTTGCGTTCGAGGGCGTGGTTGAGAGATAGCGCACCGCGTATTTCTTCGTCCTTTCCGCCGTGGCATCACGCCCAATTGCGTCATCGAGGCGATGGCCATGGAGCTGCCGGTCGTGAGCAGTCGCTCGGGCGCCATTCCCGAACTGGTCGAGGACGACGTGAACGGGATTCTCGTACTGCCGGGCGACGGTCACGGCGGCGATCCTGCGGTTGGCGGGCGACCCCGCGCTACGACGTCGCTTCGGCGAGGCGGGTCGCCGAAGGGCGGAGGAGCGTTTCGACCTGAGCTGGAACGTGCGGGCGTAAGTGGAAGTTTTTCGATCCTGAAAGATTCTGACGTGGTGCGGCAGCTCAGGCGTGGCCCTCGGTCCTGAGATCCCGACAGAGCGCGAGGAGTACGTCGATCTACGCGAGTGCCCGCGGCCCGGCATCGGGATATCGCGCGAGGATCTCATCCGCACGCCGACATGACACCGAGTGTCTACGCCCCGGCGCTCGCGCTCGTCACACGAACCGGAACACTCTGCCCCTTGTCCAGCATCGCCGCCGGAAGATCATTCGTATGCGTGAGCGTCCTCCTGCGGAACGGGCTCGCAAGCAACTCGAGGATGTCCGACGTCTTCATGTACCGGGAGAAGTTTCGCAGAAGCTTGAACGTCTTCCGTGGCCGCAGAAAGATCCTCTTTGCGAACAGAATCGCGTAGCCCTTCTGTCGCGCCCGATTAATGACCTCACCGGGGAGCACACGGGAGTCGATGTCCGAGCACTTGAACCACTTATACCAGTCGCGCTTGTCGTCGATGATCCCGAGGTCGAGGTACTCGCGCCAGAGTGGCGTGCCCCGGTAGGCGCAAAGACGGTTGAAGCCGAACGTGTCGAGTTCGAGCTTGGCCGCGAACCGGAAGCTCTCGACGATGTCCTCCTCGGTCTCGTCGGGTGAGCCGAGGAGGAAGAAGCCGTGGCACGTTTCGATCCCGTTGCGCTTCGCTTCGCGGACGGCGTTCTCGCACTGCTCGAGAGTCTGGCTCTTCTTGAGACGATCGAGGACTTTCTGCGTGCCCGCTTCGATTCCGAACGCGAGGAAGCCGCAGTTTGCGCGTCCCATGATCGGAAACTGATCGACGGCGACGGAGTCCACGCGTCCTTCGCAGCCCCAGCGGATCTCCAGCTTGCGATCGATGATGCCCTGGCAGATCTCGTTGATGCGTTTGCGCTTCAGAAGGAAGTGATCGTCCGTCAGGTAGACCGAGCGGTAGCCCTGATCGTTCAGTTGCTGCAGTTCGCCGAGCACGTGCTCGGCCGAGCGGCAGCGCCACTTTCCATCCGCCAGCGCCGGGATGTCGCAGTACACGCAGGGGTAAGGGCAACCGCGGGAGCTCTGCATCGTGCAGAACTTGTCGAGCGAGAGCACGGTGGGGACGTCCAGCGGCATCGACTCGATGTAGTCGATGGGGAGCGACATGCGGTCGGGGTAGGGGAAGCGGTCGAGATCTTTCAGGATCGGTCGGGGCGGATTCTCGACGATGTCGTCCCCGTTGCGCCAGACCAGTCCGTTGACGAGTCCGAGATTCCCCAGGTTGGCGAGGTAGTCGGGCAACAACTCTTCACCTTCGCCGCGTCCGACGGCATCGGCATTCTCGCAGTCGATCAGGCACTGTCGGGTATTCATCGACGCGAAGACGCCGCCGAGAATGATCGGCGTATCCGGCGCGGCGCGCTTCAGGCGCGCGGCCATTTGCTTCGTCGTCGGGTACGAAGTCGTCGACAAGAACGAGAGCGCGATGACGTCGGGATTCTCTTCGACGACGGCCTCGGCAATGTTCTCTTCCTTCATCTCCGGATGACAGGTGTCGAACATGCGGACTTCGTGTCCGGCTTCGCGCAGGACGGGCGCGAGGGTTTCGATTCCGAGAGGCGGGAAGGCCATGACCTTGACGCGCCCCTCCTCAGATTCCCCGCCGCCGAGCTCTGCCGGCAACATGCGATAGAAATCCTCGTCGCGGACGTAAATCAGGAAGACCTTCATGTTTGATCCCTACAGGGTTCTGACCCAAGCACCACTGCCCAACTATCGAATTCTCGCTCGGGTTGAGACATTCTTCCTCCTAAAAGGACCCTCATAGAGGCCCCGAAAGGCAGGATTCTCTCTGGCCCGGCAACGAAATCATCGCGAAACGAGCCGCTCGGAGCGGGTCGAAGGCCGGTCCGCCCTACTGCTGCAACGCCCAGCGAGGAGCCCCGCGCATACACACGCTCCTCGAGAGGGGAAGGCAGCATCGCTCATTGCTTCGGAGCCGGAGCGCGAAGAAATATTCCCGAAAAAAAGAAATCGACGGGGACTCGACAGTCTTTTGCGCCGCGAAGCGGCTCCGAGCCGAGCCGAACCCGTCACGCCCGCGCCGCGCCACCCTCTCATCTCGATCCTTTGTATTGCAGGCGGACCGGTCCTATCCCCTCGCCAGGACCGAAGCGGAGTACGACAATGCCGGCCGCGAAGCCGGACCCGGCCTGGTAGTCTGCGCGCATGCGCTCTGGACTCCGGGGACGGTTCTTACTGTTCGTCGCCTCGACCGCCCTCACGCTGCTGTCCCTCGAAGTCGTTTTTCGTGTGGTCGCGTGGCGCGAGGACCGACGCGCCCTGGAGTTCGCTCTTGCGAATCCGGCTCCCCTTCCGACCGACCGATCTGCCTGGTTGCGGGAGATTCTGCAGATCAGTGCCGATGATCGCATCGTCTACGAGCTTCGTCCGGCCATCGAGGATGTCTCCTTCGTTGGCGCTTCCCTCTCTACCAACGAGCGCGGCTTTCGTGGACCCGAGGTCACGACGCCGAAGCCCAGGGGCTGGAAACGGATCGTCGGGATCGGGGATTCCACGCAGTTCGGTTGGGGGGTCGAGCGAGAGGAAGCCTATCTCGAGCTCCTCGCACGCGGCCTCAGTTCGCAAGGGGGCCAACACTGGGACGCCGTCAATACGGGTGTCCCCGGCTACAATACGGTCATGGAGGTTCGGACGCTGCGTGAGAAGGCGCTCGATCTCGAGCCCGATCTCGTCGTGCTTGGCTTGGTCGCGAATGATCTGCAGCTGCCGAATTTCATCCGTGCCCGGTCGGATGTCTTCGCGCTGAATGAGTCGTTCCTGCTCAGGGTCGCGCGCGAGGGTCTCGATGCGGGAACTGCCGCGGCTCCGAAGGGCCTCGTCGACTCGCCGCGCGAAGGCGATGGCGGCTTCGGGTTCGAGAGCGATCCGCACCGGGTGCCACCGCAGTACGAAGACATGGTGGGTTGGGCGCCCTTTGAGGCCGCGCTCGACGAGCTCGCGGAGATGCGTGACGCGCATGGCTTCGACGTGGTGGCGGTGAGCCTTTGGAAGGTGGCGCCTCTGGATCGGATGCTCGCGGCATGCGAAGCCCGCGGCTTTACGACCGTGCTCGCGGAGCCGGCCATCGGCGGGTACATCCGCGCTAACGACCTCGAGCACTACCAGGAGTCCGAGATGACGGTGTCGCTGACGGATCCGCACCCTTCCGCCATCACTCACGGTCTGATCGCCGAAGTCCTTCTGGACCGAATCGCGACGGCGCGAGGCCACTAGCAGCGGCGGCGGTGGAGCGGAAGGCCCGTTGGCGTTTCGACGGCGTCGGGTGGTCGATTGAGCTCCTCCACAACCGTTCCCCCGCTTCGATTGGTCCGCATGGCAGGCGAGCGCTAGGATAACGAGTGCCGTTCGCGAAACGCCGTAGCGTTTAGGAGACCGTCCCGTGGGAAGCCTCTCGACACACCAAATCGATCACTATTGGGAGCACGGCTACGTCGTGGTGCCCGGCGTTCTCGAACCGGACCAGATCGAGCGTTACCTCTCGCGTGCCAAAGAGATCGCACGCGGTGATTTCCCAGACGGCGCTGCGAACCGTCTCGTGAAGGACATCCAGTTCGCGAAGGGCGAGCTGCCGATGCCCGACGATCCCGAGCACGCGCTCTGGAAGATCATCAACCCCGATCGCTTCGATACGACGATGGCCGAGTGCCTGCGCTTCCCACGTGTCCTCGAGGCCGTTTCCAGCCTGATCGGCGAGGACCTTCTCGCCTTTCTCTTGATGTTCATCTACAAGCCGCCCGGCGTCGCGCAGTCCGTGCATCCGTTCCACCAGGACGCTGCGTACTTCCCGTTCCGTCCGCAGAAGCAGTGCGTCGGGGTGTGGATCCCTCTCGACCCGGTCTCCGAGGCGAACGGTGGACTCACGATCGTTCCCGGCTCGCACCGGCTTCCCATTCAGCAGCACGAGATCAAGGAAGGCATCAATTTCGGAGCGCTCGCGGCGGCCGGGATCGAAGGAAACGACGCGTATCACGCCGAGGCGATCACACTGGAGCTTCGGCCTGGTGACTGTGTTCTCTTCAGTACCAAGATGCTCCACCGAACCGGCGGCAACCGAACCACCGAACATCGGCGCGTGGTGACGCTGCACATGGCGAGCGCGAAGTGCGTGCCGCTCGGACCGCAGCTGAGTGAGTACGGGTTTACTTCGGTGCAGGGCGAGACGTTCGAGGGATGTCTGCAGCCAGTGGGAGATCCGGCGCTGGCGCTCCTGAACTCGCGCGTCTGAGTGCCGCTCAGTCCTCGTCCCAGCCGGGTGCATCCCCGAGCGGTCGCGCGGGGACGATGAAAATCCCGTCGGCCTCGGCGCACAGTGCTTTGCCCGCCCAGATCTCGGCTTTCGACGCGATCTTCCGGCCCACGCGTTCGTCGGTACGGACCTCGAATCGCAGGTTCGTGCAGAGCGGCGTCGGTTGTCGGTACCGGATCGTGAGAGTCCCGGTCATTCCGGGAATGCCGACGTTCAGGTTGTGTTGGCCCATGATGCAGTCGAGGAGATGGGCGACGTAGCCACCGTGCACGCAGCCGGGCGGACCTTCCCACGCGATGTCCAGATTCACGCGACCGGTGGTGATACCCTCGGACGTCGCCAGGTCGATTGGCATCGTCATCGGATGGTGCGGGCCGCCGAGAACGCCGGACACGTAGAACGGTCTCCCGGCCGGTGGATCTGCCGGACGGCCCAGGTTGAGGCCCACAAGTCGCGCGTGGGGCGCAAGTCGCGCGCGGATCGCGTCGATCTGCTCGGCTGCCCACGCGACGTCGGTTTCGAAGTCTTTCGCCCCGTCCACCGTCCGAAGGATTTGCTCGATCAGCGCGTGCGTTTCGGTGGCGAGCGGTGAAAGCGCCCCGGGTGCGGTTCGCATGACCTCCGATACTCGCGCGGCGGCGCGCTCGTCACTGTCCATGAAGCAGACTCGTACGGAGCGGCGTGCGGCCGGTCAACGGGGCTCTGGTTCCCTCGATCTCCGAGACTCCCTGTCGAGGCGCTTTGGGCCGTGACCTCGAGGTGCGCAGGCCGGGCTCGTTCGAGATCGTAGACCTCGACACCGCCGTGCTCGTAAACCAGGGCCGCGCGATTGATCTGCCAGTTCAGTGCTTCCTCGACGCGCGCTCGCTGCCGGAGGTCCGCCGCCCGCGTCACCAACAGCCCTGGAGCCCGATCGACGGCCTGCTCGCGAACCCAGGGGTCTTCTACCCAATCCGAGACGATGGCCCTGCGGTCTGCGATCTCGGGCCAGTGCATCGCGAGATACGACGCGGTCCACCCCATGTCGGTCAGAAGAACGAAGTCATCTTTGAACTCGCTCGACGAGATCCACGACGCGACGTCTCGCATCTCCAAGTGCGGATTACCCGTGATCCACACTCGCGTGTCGTACCGCTCGGTAGGTTCGAAGGAGCCGAGCATGCCGATGAGCAACGTCGCTGCGGCGATTGACCCGATCCCCGGACGAAGGGTCTGAAGCGGAAGCCACATCATCGGGAAGCAGGAGCACGATGCCGAGCACGAGGTACCGCGAGCACATGCTCTCCCCGCGGATCCCGGCGAAGTAGAGGCTCGCGGACCAGAATACGATCACCACTGCCAAGTACAGGACCCATGTGGGCGGAACTCGACGTGCGGGTTGGGCGGCGACCATCACACCGCGCTCCTCTCGCGCAGGCTGAGAAAACGAACAGCCGACCCACGATCCGGTCGACGTCCCGCGATCCGCGCCCGCCCGGGAATCAGTAGAAGCCCCCGGAATGACCGGAGGCCAAGGCGAAACACCGAAGGCTCGCCCGACCAGTTGCGGCGAGAGTAACGATTAACGAAAGCGCTGAGATTAACGAACGTCCCTACTTCGGAGACCGGAGCGACGTCGGGCGAGCTCTGTTGGGCGAAGGGCAGACGCGCGGCGTTTCGTGAGGGGCCTGAGCGATGACAGCCCCCCAAGGACGAGCGGGTCCTCCTAGAACGGGGGTTCTTCCCCCTCGTCGGAGAACCCGGAATCCTCCTTCGCACCGCCACCGCCACCGCCACCGCCCGCGCTCCCATTCAGCTTCTGCACGGTCCAGACGTCGAGCGAGTTGAAGTACTTCACCTCGTTCGTCGGGCTCGTCCACTCGCGGCCACGCAGGCTGAACTCCACGCGGACCTCGTCGCCCTGCTGGAATTCATCGAGCGTCGCGCAGCGGTCGCCCGTCAGCTGGAAGAGCACGTACTGCGGGTATTCGGGGTTGCCTTCCGTCATCTGCACCACGAACTCACGCTTTTTGAAGCGCTCGGTGATCTGCTTGGCGTCGAAGAGTTTGAAGATGGTCCCTGTCGCTTCCAATCCCATCTACGGACCATAAGCATTCCGCACCCGGAATGGCAGTAGGCACTGCGCGCAAAATCTCAATCGCCGAGCTTTACGACGTTCTCCTTGCTCAGTGAGCGCGGCATCAGGCGTCCCGGGCGCGCCTCGTACGTCTGGACCACCATTGCGTCGGGCTCCGGGGCCCAGCTCAGGTGCAACGGCCGCGCGGCGTCGTAGAGGTAGATTCGGTCGTAGGGCAGATTCTTGGTGGCCACGCGACGCCGCCGAACTCATTCTCCAGCGGGCCAGGCAGCTCTTCGTCGAGCGGCGCCATCGCAGCCCAGGTCTCTGGCGGCTCGGGGCGGTTCGCGATGACCTCGTCCTTCGTCGCGAGCACCTGCCAGGTTTCGCAGCAGTGCACAGAGGGGGCGGGTGGAGGTCAGGAGGTTCTCCGGGGTGGGCCGGGTTTTCGTCACGTCGAACCCTAGGACGACTTTAAACGAAAGAGCGAGCGATGGGGCTGCGGTCTCGTTGCATGAACGATCGAATGGCGTATTTTGCGCCTGTGACAGAAAACCAGAACGGACCTTCGCCAGCAGCAGTTGAAGCCGGAGTCGACCTCTTCCGCGTCGGTCTCGCCAACCTCAAGAAGAACTGGGGGTGGTACCTCGCGCTCGGGATCGTCCTGATCGTGCTCGGTACGATCGCGATCAGTTCCTCGCTGCTCATGACGATCGCGTCGATCGTTTTGCTCGGTTGGCTCATGGTCTTCGGCGGCCTGGCCGAGGCGATCCATGCGTTCTGGCGGAAGGACTGGGGTGGCTTCTTTCTCGATCTCCTCGGAGGCGTTCTCTACTTCGTCGTCGGCGGGATGCTCCTCGCGAATCCGGCGGCGAGTGCGGTGGCTCTGACGCTGATCATCGCGATGTTCCTGATCATCGGCGGCATCTTCCGCATCGTGGCAGCGCTCGCCGGCAAACCCCCGCACTGGGGTTGGGTCCTGCTGAGCGGCGGGATGAGCCTCGCCCTCGGGCTCATGATTTGGGCAGAGTGGCCCGTGTCGGGCCTCTGGGTCATCGGGCTCTTTGTCGGCATCGAGATGCTCTTCAACGGATGGTCCCTCGTGATGTTGTCCCTATCCGCGAAGAACCTCCCGGACGTCGACGATTCCGCGGCCGCACCGACCGCCGGCTGACGGAGGTCCGCAGTCGCTCATTCCACCTCCAACACCATCTCGATCTCTACACTGATGTCGAATGGCAACTCCGCCATCCCCGCCGCCGACCGCGTATGCGGCCCGGCCTCGCCGAAGATCTTCACGAGCACGTCCGAAGCCCCTTCGATCACCGCAGGCGTTTGATTGAACCCGGGCGACGTGTTCACCATCCCGAACACTTTCACAACCCGCTTCACACGGTCGAGTGATGTTTCGCCGCCGACCTTTCCCGTGATGATCTCGCCTTTCGACGTCGGGCCGTGTCCGCCCACGTACAAGAGATTCCCCACCTGTTTGCAGCCGAGGTAGTTCCCGACGGGGAGGAAAACCTCCAGTAGCTCGATCCCGACCTCCGTCAATTGCGCTTCTGTTCCAGCGGGCATTCTGCGTCCTCCTGTCGATCCGGGAAGCGGGCGCGGCGAGCACGTCGTGATCGCCCGCGGTGGGATCGTCGGTCGCACGGCGGCCTACGAGCTGCTCTCGAAGAAGAGCGACCATCGCGTCACGATCCCCGAAGCCAATGATCGGCTCGGTGGTCGCAATCATACCGAACGGAACGGCGACACGGTCGTCGAAGAGACGAAGGAGCGCGGCACGATCGTGCAGACGTGCACCTTTCAGCCCGAGAAGAACGAGCCGTACCTGAATACCGGACCGGGGCGAGTTCTTGCCGTAGGAGCGACTTGATTCGGCTCGGCAGGGAGCTCGGGAGATGGCCGGAGACGAGTTCGCCGACGGTCTCGGTCACGGCATCACCATCGCATGGCAGAACGTGCCGCACATCGGCGGCGTCTGGGCGCAGTGGGGGAACGTCGCGGCGGACGTGACGACCGGCCAGTTCCTGGACGTCCACAACACCCTTGCGGCCGGGAATCGCGCGTCGACCTCGCAGCTGCCCAGGCATCTGAGTGGTCTCGGCGAGGGTCAAAGATCGAAGTAGACACGCCCGACAGGCCACGTACTCTGTCGGGAGGTGTCTAGATGAATCGTCAAAGCCAGTTCGCCCTCTCCCTTGTCGTCGTCGCCTCGCTGGCGGTCGGCGCGCTCACGTTTTTTTCCGAAGATCCGGCTGAGACCGGTGGGGTTGCCGAGCCGGGCACTCCCGCGGCCCGCGAGGCTTCCGCGAGGTCTCCGGCAGGCACGGTCGAAGACTACGCAGCGCGAATCCGGGAACTCGCCGACGCTGTCGAGCGCGAGAAGGAAGAGCGCTTGAGCCTCGCGGCTGAAGTCGCGTCTCTCAAGAACGAGCTTGCTCGAGTTCAGGCGAGCGGCGGCACCCGGCAGGTCGCGCATGCCTCCGCGTCGCACGCCGCGGCCGCTCGGGATAAAGTCGACGGGGCCCGCGCGCGCCGGCGGGGCCTCGATGTCGACGCGCTCGTCGTCGCTGGCTTCGATGAAGCGACCGTTCGGGAGTTCAAGGAGGACGCCGATCAGCGCGAGCTCGACCGACTCTACCTCCGCGACATCGCGTCGCGAGAAGGTTGGCTCAACTCGCAGCGATTTCGTGAGGAGACCGAAGCTCTCCGCGTCGACGGTCCGTCGACGCGCGACGAGTACGGCGACGAGTTCTACGACTGGATGCTCTATACGACCGGTCACCAGAATCGGGTCGAGGTCGCCGACGTGATGGGTGGCTCGGCGGCCGCGGACGTCGGTGTGCAGCCGGGCGATTACGTGATCAGCTATGACGGGCAGAGGATTTTCAGCCCGTCGGATCTGCGCGATGCGACGGTCGGCGGAGAGGTCGGTGAGCTGACGCCGGTCGAGATCATCCGGAACGGTCGGCGCACGCGGCTCATGATTCCGCGAGGACCGCTCGGAGTTCGCGTCGACCTGGCTGCTGCGGAGCCGCAGCGGCCCGGGTGACGGCTTCGGCTCGGGCATTGATGTTCGCCGTCCGATCCCTACAGTCCCATCCATGACCACCCACGACTTCAGCGGCAAGGTAGCGATCGTAACGGGTTCCGGCGGCGGCATCGGCGAGGGCTACGCGCGTGCCTTGGCATCGGCAGGCGCGAGCGTCGTGATCGCCGAACTCGAGACGGAGAAGGGCGAGGCGGTGGCGGCCGCGATTCGCGCCTCGGGGGCGAAGGCGGTTTTCGTCCAGACGGACGTCGGCTCCGAGGAGTCCACGCTCGCGATGGCGAAGGCGGCGGAAGAGGCGTTCGGCGGGATTGATTATCTCGTCAACAATGCCGCGATCTTCGGCAACATGAAGCAGGGTTCACTGCTCGACGTCGAGTGGGGCTACTACAAGACGTTCATGAACGTGAATCTCGACGGCGCTTTGTTGTGCATCCGTGCCTGCGCTCCGTCGATGGCGAGTCGGGGCGGCGGCGCGATCGTGAACCAGTCGTCGACCGCCGCGTGGATGGGCGTCAACCACTACGGCCTCGCGAAGATGGCTGTGAACGGCCTCACCCACTCGATGTCCCGGACCCTCGGCCCGCAGAACATCCGGGTGAACGCGATTGCGCCTGGACCGACGGACACCGACGCGCTCGGCAAGCAGGTCCCCGCGGAGTATCGAGAAGGCCTCGTCGCGTCGATCCCGCTTTCCCGCCTCGGCACGCCGCAGGACATGGCCGAAGCGTGCCTGTTCCTGCTGTCGGACGCCGCGTCGTGGGTGACGGGCCAGATCCTCGCGGTCGACGGCGGGCAGATCATCCGGGCGTAAACGCACTGCGGCTCCGGGGCGGGCCCCCGGAGCCGCGATGCTGCTCTTCTAGTCGACGAAGAGTCGACTGCATATGCCCGGCGGTCTCACGGACCGGTGAACGCCTTCCCCGCGGACCGGTTCTCGTACATCTCCTTCGGGTTGTACGCATCGATCTCCTCCTGAGACCAGCGCGACAACTCGGAGCGCCCGACCACGAACCAATGGACCTCGTCCGGGCCGTCTGCGAGGCGCAGCGTGCGCTGGCCCGCGTACAGGGCGGCAAGCGGAGTCCACTGCGACACGCCGGTCGCGCCGTGGATCTGGATCGCCTCGTCGATGATCTTGCAGACGCGCTCGGGGACCATCGCCTTCACCGCGCTCACCCACACGCGGGCCTCGGAGTTGCCCAGAACGTCCATGGCCTTCGCGGCCTTAAGGACCATCATGCGCATCGCTTCGATCTCGATACGGGCCTTTGCGATGACTTCCACGTTCTTTCCGAGACGAGCGAGCTTCTTGCCGAAGGCGTCGCGGGACAGGCCGCGCTTTGCCATGAGCTCGATCGCGCGCTCGGCGGCACCGATCGACCGCATGCAATGGTGGATGCGGCCGGGCCCGAGGCGGACCTGCGAGATCTCGAAGCCGCGGCCCTCGCCGAGGAGGATATTTTCCTTCGGGACCCGGCAGTTGTTGAAGCGAAGGTGCATGTGGCCGTGGGGCGCGTCGTCCTGTCCGAACACCTGCATGCCGCCGAGGATCTCGACGCCGGGAGTGTCCTTGGGAACGAGGATCTGCGATTGGCGCAGATGCGGTGCGGCGTCCGGGTTGGTCTGGACCATCACGATCATGATCTTGCAGCGCGGGTCGCCGGCGCCGGAGATGTAGAACTTCTCGCCGTTGATCACCCAGTCGTCACCGACGAGTTCGGCGCGGCACGAGATGTTCTTTGCGTCTGACGACGCGAGATCGGGTTCGGTCATTGCGAAGGCGGAGCGGATCTCGCCGGCGAGCAGAGGCTTAAGCCACTTCTCTTTCTGCGCTTCCGTTCCGCAGCGCTCGAGTACTTCCATGTTGCCGGTGTCCGGCGCGGAGCAGTTGAGTGACTCGGACGCGAGAGGCGTGCGCCCGAGCTCGGCGGCGATGTACGCGTAGTCGAGATTTTTCAGACCCTCGCCGGTGTCGGCGTCGGGGAGGAAGAAGTTCCACAGGCCCTGCGCCTTGGCTTTGTCCTTGACGCTCTGGAGGAGCTCCAGCTGTCCGGGGGCCCAGGACCAGCGATCCGCGCGGCCTTCGCCGAGCTGAAAGAACTCCATCGCAACCGGCTCGACTTCCTCACGGATGAAGGTCTTCACCTTTTCGTAGAGCGGCTTGGCGGCTTCCGACATCCGCAGGTCGAACATTTCGTCGGTATTCTCGAGACCGGGCACGGTATTCTCCTCTTTCAATGGCGCGCCTGCCGGGCGGCGGGCGATGCTGGGTGGATTCCGTTGCTGCTTCTTCCTACCAAGCGCGGCGGAAACTGCTCACTTGTTAGAGAGGGCGGCCACGGCTTCGTCGCGGACTTGGCGCTTCAGGATCTTGCCGGACGCCGTCCGCGGGAGAGGGCTATCCGAAAACCGTAGATGGCGGGGAATCGCAAAACGGGCGAGGCGGGGCTGCAGGAATTCTGTCAGCGTTTCATTGCTGAGTGCGGCGAGCGCGTAGATGGTCGCGCCGACTTCTTCTCCGAGCCGCTCATCGGGCACGCCGTAGACGCTGACTTCCACGACGTCGGGATGCTCGAGCAGGGCTGCCTCGACGGCACCACAGCCGATGTTCTCGCCGCCTCGGATCACGAGATCCTTGATGCGGTCTACGATGTAGAGGAATCCGTCTTCATCCATGTAGGCGACGTCGCCGGTTCGCATCCAACCGTCGCCGATGAAGGTTTCGGCGTTGGCGTCGTCCCGATTCCAGTAGCCGCGGAAGACCGTCGTGCCGCGGATCTGAACCTCGCCGCGTTCTCCCGTCGGGAGCGCGTTGCCGGTGTCGTCGACGATCCGGATGTCGAGCACGGCAGAGCAGCGACCGGAGCTCTCGGGGTGCTCGAGGTAGTCGCGCCCAGCGATCCCGGTGCCGATCGCGTTCGTCTCGGTCATGCCCCAGCCGGTGTTCGGCTTCGCTTTCTTGAAGGCCTTGTCGATGTTGCGGACTTGGGCGGGCGCGCGCGGTGCTCCGCCGCCGCCGACGAAGTCGAGCGAGCTGAGATCGTGGTTCGTCCGCTCGGCCGCTGTGACGAGATCGCCGGTCATCGCGGCGGGCGCGACGACCGAAGCGATGCGCTCGCGCTCGATCAGGGCCGCGGCCGTGTCGACGTCCCACTTGTACATCGAGACGATTCGACGCTGTGCGCGGTAGCAGGACAGGTACACGGCGTGGGAACCGGTCACGTGGAAGAGCGGTACGGCGAGGAGCGTCGAGGGCTGTTCCTGTGGGACGGGCATCTCGCGCCCGAGCATCTTCGCCATGGCGTGCGCATCGAGTTCCCAGGACATCAGGGCGGTGATGATGTTGCGCTGGCACGACACGACGCCCTTGGGGTGCCCGGTCGAGCCCGAAGTGTAGAAGATCGTCGCGTCGTCGTTCGGGTGGATGTCCGCGACGGGCATCTCGGTCGCCGGGGTCTTTGCGAGGAGGTCCTCGAGGAGATCCGCCTTCACGCCGTGCGTGTCGTGCGTTCGAACGCCGACGACTTTCAAGTCCGGTGACGTCTCGTTCTGGCGGGAGAGGCGCTCGAGCCGCTCGGCATCGGCGAAGAGGACCTTCGCGCCGCAGTCGTTCAGCCCGTAGGCCATCTCGTCGGGCTGCCAGAGCGAGTTCATCGCCACGGCAATCGCGCCGATCGACGTCGCGGCTGTGAAGGCGGTGATCCACTCCGGATAGTTTCGCATCGAGATCGCGACCCGGTCGCCCTTGTCGACGCCGTACTCATCCTTGAGGAGACGCGCGATGCGCGCCGCGTGCCCCCACGTATCCTCGAAGGTGAGGCGTTCGGCCTCGTACACGATAAACGTGAGATCGCTCCGCCCCTTGTCGAACAAGTCGCGCAGCGTCGGTGGTGCATTCCGAAACGCCCGACAGGCCCGACCCAACACATCAACCTCTTCGAGTTCATAAACCTCGCCCGGCGCAGTAAGGGCAGCAAGAGCCTCTCGTCGATCCATGCCTGAAAACCTATCGCAGCGCCGCTGGGAACGCTCGTGGGAGGGGACGTTGGTTAGTCATGGCTAAAATGTTTAGTCGTCGAACGTCAGCGGTGGATCCCGATCTCCCGAAACTACGTGACGCTCCATGTTCAAAGGGAACGAGGTCACAATCTCGACGACTAAACATTTTAGCCATGACTAACCAACGTCCCCTCCAATCATCTCCCTCAGGCGGTACTTTTGGATCTTGGTGGCGGACATGGGCCATTCGGTGACGAAGCGGATGTGGCGGGGGATCTTGAAGGAGGCGATCTTGCCTTTGCAGTAGGTCAGGATGTCGTCTTCGGTGCAGGCGGCGCCAGGGTGGAGTTGGAGGAAGGCGGCGACGACTTCGAGGAGTTTTGCGTCGGGGACGCCGACGACCTGGACGAGTTGGACGGCGGGGTGGCCGGTGAGGAAGGACTCGACTTCCAGGGCCGCGACGTTCTCGCCGCCGACCTTCAGCATGTCCTTGATGCGGCCGTGGTAGGAGACGAAGCCGTTCGCGTCGACGGAGCACAAGTCGCCCGTGTGGAACCAGCCGCCGTCGTCGAATACCTCCGCCGTCTTCTCCGGTGACTTGTAGTAGCCCTCGAACAGCGAGAAGCCCTTGAGCGTCATCTCGCCGGTGGTGCCCGTGGCCGCTTCCGCGCTCGTTTCAGGATCCACGATGCGAACGGAGACACCGTCGAACGGTCGGCCCGAGGTCGTTGCGCGGGTCTCGTCGTCTTCGTGACGGCTGCCGAAGCAGCAGATGCCCGAAGCTTCCGTCAGGCCGTAGGCGCTGATGTGTGTGGCCTGCGGGATCAGCTGCATGTTCTCTCTTAGCTGCGCGGGCGGCGCGACGTTGTTGATGAGTCGGACCTGGGGCAGCGCATCGGCGCGGAAGCGCGGGTGACTCGTGAGCGCACCCATGATCGTCGGGAACGCGGTGAAGAGGATCGTCGGCTTCTCGGCTTCGATGGCATCGAACGCGGCGTCGGGCTCGAAGTGCGTGTCCGTCACGAACGAACCGCCCGTCCGCATCTGTGCGAGCAGCGGCATGTACGCGCTCATGTGGAACATCGGGAGCGGGTTCCATTGTCGATCGACTTCGGTCATCTCGAACCGGTCGGCGACGGCACCGGCGTTTCGCGTGATCGCGTCGTGGCTGAGACGACACCCCTTGGGGTTCGCCGTCGTGCCCGAAGTGTACATCATCACGCACGGGTCTTCGGGAGAGACGTCGGCTGCTCGTCGCCGGACGGCCTCGTCCGTGGCGCTGTCGGCGAGGGTATCGAACTGGCCGAGGCCGATCAGGCCGGAGCGATCGAGGTCTTCGAGCAACACGATCGTGCGGAGCAGCGGCGCGTCGGAGAGGGTGAGTGTGAGAGGATCGGTGGCGTCGAGCAGCTCGGGTAGTGCTCCCTGCAGCAACTCCACGAAGTCGACGTAGTCGGCGATGCGCGTCGTGGTGAACAGCACTTTCAGGTCGGCGTTTTCGATGACGTACGCGAGCTCGCGCGTCTTGTACCGTGCATTGATGGGGACGGCGACGGCGCCGCAGAGTGCGATCCCGAACAGCAGCTCCACGACCTCCACGAGATTCGGCGCCAGAATCCCGACGTGATCCCCGGGGCCGATGCCGAGTGAGGCTAGGGATCGAGCGCGGGTATTCGAACGGCGCAGGAGTTCTGCGTAGGTCACGCGCTGGTCGGGGAAGACCAGAACTTCTCGGTCGCCCCAGCGGTCGGCTGCGCGGAGAATCAGATCTCCGAGCGTTCGCGCCTCGATGCCTCGTTCCGTCACGCTCGTACCGTCCGTCCTGATTCCCTAGAACGACCGGGGCAGTCCAAAGCCCTGAGCGATCATGTTGCGCGCCATCTCGTTGCTGATGGGTCCGATTGAGAGAAGGCGTGAGTCGCGCCAGTAGCGCTGCATGTCGGTTTCCGCGGAGTAGCCCATCCCGCCGAGGATCGAGATGCCCCGGTCGGCTGCCTTGGAGACCGCTTCGGATGCGACTGTCTTTGCCATGGTCGACTCGACGCCGCAGGGCTTTCCTTCGGCCTGCAACCAGGCGGTGTTGTAGAGCAGCAGCTCGACCTGCTTCTGCGACATCGCGATGTCCGCAATGTAGTGCTGCAAAACCTGGAAGTGACCGATCGTCTTGCCGAACGCGGTACGCGTCTTCATGTGCTCGAGCGCGTCTTCCAGAACGCCGTCGAGCATACCGAGGCACATCGCCGTGTTGAGGATCCGCTCGTTGTTGAGGGTCTTCGTCGTCTCGTACCAGGCCTTGCCCGCTTCCCCGAGGACGAAATTGTCGGCAACGAACGCGTCTTCGAAGTGGACGGCGCAGGAGCTGAGCGCGCGCATGCCAAGCTTCGGAAGTGGAGTCACGGTGACGCCGGGGGTCTCGCGCGGAACGAAGAACACCGTAATGCCATCGGTGCGCCGCGCCGGGTTCTTCTCGCTGCGCGCCATGAGGAGAAGATAGTCGGCGCTGTCTGCAGTCGTGCTCCAGATCTTCTCGCCGTTCACGCGCCAGCCATCACCGTCGCGGCGCGCCTCGGTTTTCATCCCGCCGAGGAGGTCGGTGCCGCCGCTCGGCTCGCTGAACGCCATCGCTGCACGGAGTTCGCCGGCTGCCATCTTGGGAAGAAACTCTTGCTTCTGCGCCTCGTTGCCGTGGACCCGGATTGAGTGTGCGCCCGAGAACGAGGTGATGCCCCAGATCCAGGCGAGCCCGCCGGCGTGCCGCGCGAACTCGCGCGCGAACAGAGCTTGCGTGATGATGTCGCCGCCGAGGCCGCCGTACTCTTCGGGGACGCCCACGCCGTGGAAGCCCGCACGCGTGAGGCGGTCCCACAACTCTTGCGGGTACTGGTGCTCTTGGCGTTCGAGGTCGCGGCACCAGTCTTTCGGGCACTCGTTCACGACCCACTTCCGCACGGATTCGCGAAAGAGGTGCTGTTCCTCGGTCAGGTCGAAATTCATCGTGGGTTCTCGCTTTGCGGCGTTAGAGGGCGGTGTAGCCGCCGTCGGCGGCGAAGACGCCACCGGTGATCCAGCCCGTCTCGTCGGAGAGAAGGAACTGCGCGAACGAGGCGATGTCTTCGGGGGTGCCGAGGCGTCCGATTGGGTAGCGCTTCACTGCATTCTTGAGGCCTTCCTCGGCACTCATCGATCCCGTCGCGGTGGGAATGTTCTGCGCCGCGCGTTCGGCGTATGTCGCCGTGACGAGCGGGGTGGGGACGGTGCCGGGGCAGAGCGCGTTGACGCGCACGTGTCGGTTGCCGAACTCGACTGCGATCTGACGCGTGAGGCCGATCACTCCGGCCTTGGCCGCTGCGTACGGTGCGATGCCCGGGATGCCAACGAGGCCGCCGATACTCGCCTGGTTCACGATCGACCCGCCACCGTTCTCGACCATGAACGGCAGCACGACCTTGTTCGAGAGCCACACGCCCGTGAGGTTGATGGCGATGACGCGGTCCCAGGTTTGGAGGTCCATCGACATCGCATCGCCGACGCCGGTGATGCCGGCGTTCGCGAAGAGGCCGTCGATGGAGCCCAAGGCGCTCGCCGCTTCCTGCGCCATGCGCTCCATGTCGGGAAGAGAAGACACGTCCGCGGTGATCGCGATGCTCGTACCGCCGGCCGTCGCGATCTTGCTCGCGGTTTCCGCCGCGGCCTCCGCACTGCGGTCCACCGCGGCGACCGAAGCGCCTTCCGACGCGAACAGCGCCGCCGATGCCGCGCCGATCCCGGAGCCGGCACCGGTCACGATGATTCGCTTTCCTTCGAGCTTGCCCGACACGATCCTTAGAACGTTCCCTTGTGCTGCACGCCGTCGATCGCAATGCACTCGCCGGAGATCCAGCTAGCCCGGTTTGACGCGAGGTAGACGACGGCGTCGGAGACTTCTTCGGGTCGGCCGAGTCGACCGAACGGGATGCTGGCCAGGGTGGCTTCGTAGTGGGCCGGTACGCCTTGCTTCACTTGGTCCCAGATTCCGCCGGGGAACTCGATCGAGCCGGGGGCGACGCAATTTACGCGAATTCCTTTTGATGCGAGTGCGACCGCGGCGTTCTTCGCGTGACTGATCATCGCGGCCTTCGCCGCGGAGTAGGCGGGGGGCATGCCGCCCTCGAGCGCGGCGATCGATGAAATGTGCACGATGCTGCCGCCGCCCGCCGCTTCCATCCAGGGCGCGACCGTCCACGTCGCACGAACCGCGGGCATCAGGTCGCCGGTCCATCCGGCGAGCCAACTCTCCTCGTCGTCGGTGCCGCCGAAGCCCGAGGCGTTGTTGATTAAGATGTCGACGCCGCCGAGCGCCGCGCGACTCCCCTCGAGGAAGCTTGCGAGCGACGCTCCATCCCGGGCGTCACACGCCTCTGCGTTCACGCGAACGCCGCGTTCTCGGATCTCGTTGGCGGTCTCTTCGAGCGCCTCCGTCCCGCGCGCGCACAGCGAGATGTTCGCCCCCTCGTCCGCAAATCCCAGCGCGATCGACTTGCCGATCCCACGACTCGCGCCGGTCACGACGACCGCCTTCCCTCGAAGCCCCAAATCCATGCCGAATGCCTTTCGTTGCCCCCGCCCACTGCGGAAGTGAGTTTTCACTACCCTGGACGGACCCGTGAGGGAAAGCAGGTACGTTCTTTAATCTCGGCCAAGTGCTTAAGCGTCGCGGCTGTCCAGGTGCCGTCCGCGTCGGACCGGCGACGGTCCCAGGGCTCTGGGGTGCACGCCCAGCCGGTCAGATTCTGACGATTAAAGGTTCGGTCGAGATTAAAAGACGTCCCCGCTTTGGCAGGTGCTTTGGCGGTGGGTCCCGGAGACGCAGTAAAGTCGACCGGTTGGCTACTAAACGTTTTTGGGCGACTAACCAACGTTCCTAGCCGTGCTAGGGTTCGCGGCTATGCAGATTGGAATTCGGCGACTCGTGCTCGTGGCTGCCCTCGTTTTGAGCTTTGGGGTGGTGGGCTGTTCTGACTCGGACGAGGGCTCGGGGGATTCGGGGGGCGAGAGACCGGAGATGCCGATGCCGACGCCGGAGCCCGCGCCGGAGTTGTCGTGTGCCGAGGTGGCGTCGGAGGCGTTGCGGAGCTGCTTGGGATCGTACGGGGCGGCCGTCGCGAGTTGTTACAGCGATGATGGCGCACCGTGTGCCGGGAACGACGCTGCGGTAAACGCGGCGACGTCGGACCTGGAGACCGCGGTGCGCGATAACTGCGCAGATGGGGACTTCCTGTCGCTCTCCGCCGACGCGCTCGTCGGTCGTCTGAAGAATTCGTGTTCGTCCGAAGCGTCGTCGCTGGCTTGGCGTACGTACGGCGGTCCCCAGGGTGCCGTCTACCCGAGTGTCGATGGCACCGGGCAGTCGTGTCTCACCGCCGCGCACGTTGCTGCATCGAGCATGGTCGACCAGGCGCTCGCCGGGATCAACGCGTGTCTCGCGAGTGGCGACTGCGGCTCGGTCGAACAGGATCGAAGTGCACTGGCCGCAACGATGCAGTCCGACGTCGAGGCCGCGTGCGACGATCTCAGTAGCCTGATCGCGGTCACGCCCGAAACGTACGTCGCGCGCTCGGCGCATCAGATCGACTGCATCACGGCTACCGGTCAGCCGGATACGACCGGCGTAAACCTGAACTGTGGTCCGTCCAACACGGACTTCGATGCGCCGCGCGGCGAGTACAAGCAGATCATCGTCGACGGCGACAAGTGGGGTTCGCTGTGCGGCGACGGTTCCGACTTTGCCTTTCAGGTCCGCCTCGCGCCCGAGGGCGAGCCTCTCGATCGCATCCTGATCGGCCTGCAGGGCGGCGGCGTTTGTCTCTTCGGCAACGACTGCAGCGCGCGCTTCAATGGCAATCCGGGACTCTTCACGGCGATGGATGACGAGCCGTTTAGCATCGGCATCGCGTCGACGGATCCCGAGATCAGCCCGTTCGCCAATTGGACCAAGATCTACCTCCCCTACTGCAACCAGGACGTCTTCGCCGGCGGCGGGGTCGTCGAAGAGTTCGACGAGATCTCGATTCCCCGATACGGCGGCGTGAACCTGCGGGCCGCAGTGCAGATGACGCGCGATGTCGTCTGGAAGCTCATGGACGAGGAAGGCGACGCCGGCTTCCGTCCGGATGAGATCGTCGCGCTATTCGGCGGTTGGTCGGCCGGTGGGTACGGCACGCTGTACAACTACCACTGGCTTCTCGATGACCTGCAGTGGCCGCGGACCGCGGCCTTCCCCGATGCGGGGCTTGCACTGGACAACGGATCCGTCCTCGGCGTGAGCGGGCTCGGCGACGTGAAGATCCCCGCCTGGGGCACCCTCCAGAACCTGCCGTCGTACTGCTTCGACGGTCAATGCGCCGTCGGCCCGACGCTCTACAACGCGATCTCGCCGCGATTGAAGCAGGTTCCCGAGCAGCAGATGCTGATCCTCAGCAACCCGAAGGACAACACGCAGCAGAACGACGCCTTCTTCGATGACGAGGCGTTCTGGATCAACACGCTCCGGCAGTCGTACTGCGACACGAAGGACCTGAACGGCATCCAGTACTACTTCACGAGCGTGTCCGACGAGAGCGTTCATGTCGTTTCGCTGGGCGGCAATCTCTGGCTCGGTGAAGTCGACGGTGAAGTCATGGCCGATTGGTTCTGGCGCGCAATCACGGATCCCGACACGGTCGAGGACCGCGCCGAAGAGGGTGACTTCGTGACCGCGATCCCGGGCGTCGAGCCGTATCCGTGTGAGGTCGCGCCGTGAGCCGGACGCAGGATTGGCCGATGCGGTCCGTTCTTCTGGCGATGATCGGGAGTCTCCTCGCCGGCGCGTCTTCCGCGCCGGCGCAGGAGTCGTCCGTGCAGTAAAGCCGATACGGCGCCGCGACCCTCATCCAGAAGGACTTTGGTCCGGAGCGGTGGTCGATCCATCACCGGATCCAAGAGGGGTTCGTGTCGGGCAACGTCTTCTACACGGACGGCCGCCCACCGATCGTCCTGTCCTGCGATCGCATCGTGCTCGTATCCGACGAAGCAACCTATCGGGGCTTCGACGCCCCGGATTGCCGTCTCGACGACGGGGTGGCTTGTAGGTGCCTGCTTGTCGGGGAAGTCGTCTTGCCGACATCCTTCCTCGTGCCTACCGCCGATCGGGGGCTCCTACGCGCCACCCGAATCGGCAGCGTCGATCACGTCGAGTTGGATTCCGCTCACGCCGAGCCTCCGGCTTCAGCCCACAAAGATAACCCCTTGCGGTGGTAGTTTAGGCGATCGCGGCGGCGATCGGCGCCTGCTGCTAGGAAATCGGCATGACGCAGATCTTCGAGCCCACGACCGACTTCCTCGAGACGGACCTCCGAGACGGGATCCTGACTATACGCCTGAACCGTCCCGACGCGCTCAATGCCTTCCGGCCCGAGATGCTGATCGGGATTGCCGAGTTCGCGGAGGCTGCGACGACCTCTGAGGATGTCGCCGTACTCGTTCTGGAGGGCGCTGGCAGGGCGTTCTCCGCCGGAGTGGATCTGAAGGTTCTGCAGAACGAGACCCCGCAAGCCGGCAAGATCGGCAACGTCTTCGACGACTCGGCCCGGCGCGCTTACCTAGCCCTGCGGAGGTGCTCCCGCCCGGTGATCGCTAAGGTTCACGGTGCCTGCTTCACGGGCGCGCTCGAGATGGCGTTACACTGCGATTTCATCCTGACGACGGCTGCGACCAAGTTCGGGGACACCCATGCGAAGTTCGGGCTTCGGCCGACGTGGGGGATGTCGCAGACGTTGGCGCAGGCCGTGGGCCTGCGTCGCGCGAAGGAGCTGTCGTTCACGGCGCGCACCTTCCTGGGGGAGGAAGCGGTCACGCTCGGCGTTGCGAATGCGGCCGTCGCAGACAAGGACGCGCTCGACGCGCTCGTTCTCGAGCGGGCGAACGCCATCACGAAGAACTCCCGTGCCGCCGTCGCCGCGATGAAGGACCTCTACGCCGTCGCCCAATCCGGTTGCGACATCGAAGACGGCCTCGTCGAAGAAGCGGCCCGTTTGTATCCGGAAATCCGCGATACGGCCGAGCGCCTCTCCGGGTTCTGAGCCGGGGGAAATCCCCACCACCCTGCAAGTCTCAGGCAGTGTCTGAAGTAGGGACGTTCGTTAGTCTCGGCCGTTTGTTTAGTCGTCACTTCTGTCGCGCCCCGATCGTGCACATCAGACCGCTTCTCGGCGTCGGGGAGGTCGCGCGTTTGAGCACGGCGACGGGGATGGTGCGGACGTCCGTCGTGCGTTCCTCGCTGCCGAGCACGCGCCCGCAAAACGCCGATGGATCCAAGGGTGTATCCTGAAGAGGAACTCCGTGGCGGGATTGCGGCTCGCCGCGGGCATCGGACTCAGCTCCGTTTATTGCAACGCGACGGGCATGCTTTTGATGCCGTTGATGAAGTTCGAGCGAAGGCGCTTGACCGGGCCGTTGAGATGGATGTTCGGGAAGCGGCGTAGAAGCTCTTCGAGGGCGACGCGCATCTCGAGCCGCGCCATGTGACTCCCCGCACAAAAGTGCGTGCCGGTGCCGAACGCGAGGTGGGGATCGGTCTTGCGGCTGATGTCGAACACTTCCGGGCTCTCGAAGACGTCGGGGTCGCGGTTCGCGGCGCCGTAGTAGACGACGACCTTGTCTCCCTCCCGGATCTTCTGTCCTCGAATCTCGGTGTCGCGCATGGCGGTCCGGCGGAACTGCATCACCGGCGTCGCGAAGCGCAGCATCTCGTCGATGGCCTGCGGGAGAAGGCTCGGGTCGCGCCGAAGCAGCTCGAATTGCTCGGGATTGTCCGACAACGCCTGCACGCCGCCGCTGAGTGCATTCCGGGTGGTTTCGTTCCCGGCGATGATCAGCAGGAAGAAGTTCATGCCGAGCTTCAGTCGGTCGATGGGGACGCCGCTCACGCTGCCGTTTGCGAGGCTCGAGAAGATGTCGCCCGTGGGATGTTTGCGCCGTTTGCGTGCGAGTAAGGCCGCGTAGATGAAGATCTCGATCACGGCGAGGCGGCCGCGAAACGCGCTGCTCACCCCGGGATCAGTAGAGCCGATCAGCTTGTTGGTCCACTTGTAGAACTTCTTAGAGTCCTTGTCGGGCACGCCGAGGAAGTGGCATAGGGCGCGAAGGGAGACCGGCGCGGAGATGTCCTCGACGAAGTCGCATTCGGCCCGACCTTCGAGCGCGTCGAGCGTCTGGCAGACGATCTCCCGCGTGTCCTCTTCGGTCGACTTCACGGTGCGGGGTTTGAAGTGCGGTGTCATCACCTTGCGCAGCTCGGTGTGCTTGGGCGGATCCATGTTGATGAGCTGCTCGCGCATGTTCTCGAGATCTCTCTGGTGGAGGTCGGTCATGACGCTGCTGCCGCGCTCAGACGAGAAGAGCTCAGAGTTCTTCGAGACGAATGCCACATCCTCGTACCGCGTGAGTGCCCAATAGCCGGCGCCCTGGGGCGCACCGGGGATCTTGCACTCGGGTTGCCAATGGACCGGCGAACTCTCCCGCAGCATGCGGAAGTAGTCGTGCGGGACCCCGGCGACGTAGGTCTGCGGATCAGAAAGGTCGAGTCCTGTGGACATGGGCATTGAAGGGCTCTTAGCGCTTGGCTGCGGCGGCGCTCAAGGCCTCGCCACCGATGAGGGAGGCTACACCGATCAGGTCGACGACGACCACCCGCTGGAACTCGGCATTGTAGCCACCGACGCCGACGCCGATCACGAGATAGGAGACCATGCTGACGAGCCCGACTCCGGTCGCGAGCGGGCGCAGCGGGGGATGGAATGCCGCGATCAGGGGGATCCCTTACCGCGCATGCAGGCGGTCGGCCGAGAGAACGCCGGTCACCGGGCCAAATTGATGATCGCGGCCACGAGGAAGAGCGCGGTCAAGAGGAGCTGCATGTCGCCCAGGATAGCCACGGTCGACCTGCGGGAACAGTGGCCGTCAGGTGGTCGGGAGGAGCCTACGGGCCTTCGGGTGCCCCGATTGCTCCCGCGGGCTGGGCAGAGTACGCCTTGGGAGCGAAGGGAGGACCACCATGGGTGAAATTCGAGTCGAAGAGGAGGTCGACGCCAAGCCGGAGACAGTTTGGGCGCTCGTCCGCGAGTTCGGCGGCGTCAAGGAGTGGAACGACGGGATCGACAGCTGTGAGGTCGACGGTTCGGGCATCGGTGCGGTCCGCACGCTCAAGATGGGCGGCATCGAGATCCAGGAACGTCTGGAGCACATCGACGACACCGGCCGCACGTTTTCCTACTCGATCATCTCCGGTCCGGTGCCCGTGGAGAACTACCTCGCGTCAATGACGATCCACGACGCGGCCGAGGGCAAGGCGCGCGTCACGTGGCAGGGCAGCTTCGATCCGAAGGGCGTTGCGGAAGAAGACTGTGCGAAGCTCTTTACCGGCGTTTATCAGGGCGGCATCGCGGCGATCCGAAAAGCCGTCACCTGATCGATCTCGCATCCTTGGCCGTGGAAACGGTCGGGGTGCATCCGTCGCGGGGATTCTGATGGGCCGATCGCCATGACGGTTCCCGGAAGTTGTCTCTGCGGAAAGGTCTGGTGCGAAGTTTCGTCGCCGTTCCTCGACATCTCTCAGTGCCACTGCAGCAAGTGCCGAAAGCTGTCGGGCTCGGCCGCGGGAGCTCGAGTACGGGATGAAGGCGCTCGAGACCGGCGAGCTTCGCTCCGGGTTGGATGGCTACGCGTCGGGCGGGTGACGCGACAGCGATCTGAGCTAGGAGCCTGACCCGAGATGGGTCGGCATCGTCGATGAAGAAAAGCGAGGCCTATGCGGGTCTTCTCCTCGCCTGATGTGCGCTTTGATGGGGCAGTTCAGCCGACGTCTGGTGGGCAGTCGGCTCTGAGGTCCGCCGTTGCTCGAAAAGTTCTCCGGACGAGCTTCGCATCGCCTATGTGACTGCGAGCCCACTGAATTCTCTCTGCCCGTTGCCGGCGCGCGTGCGCATCGAACGTTGCAGGATCGATGCGAACGCCGAACGTATCACTTTTCTCGGGCTCTTCGAGCACGCGCTGTAGCACCAGCGATCCGAGCTCCGGGCGGAAGTGCGCGGACTCGAAGTACCAGTCGGACGGTCGGTGTTTCCAGATGGGCTCTGTCGTAAACGGACCGTAGCCCGAGAAGTCCCAGAGCTGCACACGGCTTCGCTCGTTCTCCGGCAGACCCGCCGCGATGCGCGCGACGACGTCGACGACGTCACGTCGCCATTGTTGGTAGGCCGGGAAGAGACCCGCCGCACGGATCGCTTCGATTTGCGTCGCGTGGACTGGCGGAAAGAAGAGGATCATCTCGACGCCGGCCGCGACGGCGCGCTGGAGAACGGCACCGAGTCGTTCGGTATGGGCGGGGTCGTACGCGAAGCAGACGTAGTGCTTTGCTGCGTACGACAACAGGCTCGTCGCGAAGCGATTCCAGGCGGGTCCGCTCGACTGCTCGAAGAACTCCGCTGCCTCGGAGACCGCGGGCCCTTGCCCGGTTCGGCTCGCTCGTACGGTACGGATCGAGTCCTGAAGCGTCAGCCCGGAGGCGAGCCGACCCAGCTGGACGGCCCAGGGGGAGCGGCCGGCGAACAGCGAGTCGTCGAAATCACCGCCCGCCTCGCGACCGCCGCGGAAGGCGACGAAATCGAGCCCGATGAGGGCGATCTCGAGGTCCTGCTGCTCCTGCGCGAAGTCGAGGACGGTCGCGATTTCGTCGAGGTTCGTTCCGGCGAGCGCGGCGTTCTTGATGCCGCGTTCGGTGAGGAGCGGATCTTTCGGGGCGAAGCCGAACCGCTCCCGGGACGTGCCGAGGATCACGCCCCGGTAGTCCTGATGCCCGAGTTGGAGCGAGAGCGCCGCGCGGCCGCCGTAAGGCGCATCCGGGATCTTCCGGTCCGTCCAGCCGTCGATCTCGGCCCAGCCGACCGTATCGTGGGGATCGACCAGGGCGTTCACGAGGACGACGACGAGCAGCGCGGCGAGGCAGGACGAGGCCGCAATCGTGAAGAACCGCCGGCCGCTCAGCCGCGGCGTTCGGGTGTCGTCGGGGCGCACCGGGCTCGTATACCCCGATTGGCAAACGCGGCCCAGAGGGAAACGTCTCGGCGGGTCCGTGGTATAGAGACGGGCCCAGCGGCACCCGAAACCCATGGTCTTCAGCTCCTACGAGTTCCTGTTCGTCTTCCTCCCGATCAGCTTCGCGGGTTTTCTCGCGTTGGAGCACTACGGGTGGGGTCGCGCGGCACTCGCGTGGGTCGTCCTCGCGTCGCTGGTCTTCTACAGCTGGTGGAACCCGGTCTATCTGCCGCTTCTCGTCGGTTCGATGGCGATGAACTTCGCGCTGGCGCGTCTGCTCGCCCGGCTCAATCCGCGGACGGAGGGAGGGCGCCGGAAGCTGGTGGCCACGGCCGGCGTCGCCGCGAACCTGCTCGCGCTCGGGTACTTCAAGTATACGGGCTTGTTGGTCTCGTCGATCGAGAACATGAGCGGAGCGGAGTTCGGCTTCGCGCAAATCGAACTGCCCCTCGCCATCTCGTTCTTCACGTTCCAGCAGGTCGCGTATCTGGTCGACGCGTACCGCGGAACGGCGCCGACATACGGTGGGCTTCAGTACGCATTCTTCATCAGCTTCTTTCCGCAGCTGATCGCCGGCCCGATCGTCCGGCATGACGAGACGATTCCGCAGCTCGCCCAGGGGCGACGTCGGACCTCGTGGTCGAACGTGGCGATCGGTGGGACGATCCTCGTGGTGGGCCTCGCCAAGAAGGTGATCTGCGCCGACAGCGTCGCGCTCTACGCGACGCCGATGTTTACCGACGCGGCGGGCGGGGCGGACGTCGGCTTGTGGAGGGCGTGGACCGGTTCGATCGCCTACGCGCTTCAGATCTACTTCGACTTCTCAGGCTACAGCGACATGGCGATTGGTTGTGCGCGCCTGTTCGGTATCCGCCTGCCGCTCAACTTCGACTCGCCGTACCGCTCGACCAGCATCTCTGAGTTCTGGCGGCGCTGGCACATTACGCTCTCGTCCTTCCTGCGCGACTATCTGTACATCCCTCTCGGCGGAAATCGGCGGGGCGAGTCCCGCCGCTACACGAACCTTTTGATCACCATGCTGCTCGGCGGCCTCTGGCACGGGGCCTCGTGGACCTTCGCGCTCTGGGGTGGACTGCACGGCCTGTACCTCTGCATCGACAACGTTTGGACGAAGGTGCGTGGGGAGCGCGGTCCGCCGACGGCCTCCGGCCGCGCACTCTCGTGGGCGCTCACCTTCGTTGCGGTGGTGCTCGCGTGGGTTCTGTTCCGCGCAGAGGATCTCTCGACCGCGGGCCGGGTCTACGCGGGTATGCTCGGTACGAACGGTCTAGGTCTGCCTCTCGCCGGCGAGATGGTCACCCTGGCGGCGGTACTATTCGCGCTTCTCGCGATCGCCTGCTTCGGCCCGAACACGCAGCAGCTCCTGCGGGACTTCGAGCCCGCGCTGGACTTCCCGCGCCCGTCGGACCCGGCCGAGGTTCCGTCGCACTGGCCTCGACTCGGCTTCGGCACCGGATGGGCGGTGCTGGTCGGTCTGCTCGCGGCGCTGTCGATCCTCTACCTCGAGCGATCCGACGAGTTCTTGTACTTCCAGTTCTGAGCTCCGTCCCGGCGGCGTGCGCGACCTGCGGCGGCCATGAACCGCCGTTCATGACGTCCGCGACGATATTGGCCACGCCCGTCTTTGCAACGATCGACGATCATTCCAATCGCCGTCACGGCGCTACCGTGCTTCGGCACAACGACAGCCTACCGGGCGACATCGACCGGCCCGGTGACAAGGATTTCTTCTCCATCTGGATTCCGGGACATTCTCCGGTGAACGTGCGGCTCTCTGCCGAGAGTCACATCGACACGTTGGGGCGGCTCGACGACGCCCATTGCCGCGAGGTGCGCGCGATGACGACAGCGGTCACAGCTACAACTTCGCAACGGGCGTGCCGCTGCATTTGCGCCAGTACTACGTGTCGGTCGAGCCGCTACAGGCGGTACGTGTCGCGCGGACCACGGCGACGTGTGCGGAGACTCCAGCCAGTGCACTCCCGGCCTCGAGTGTATCTTCCCTACGCTGCCCGGCGGCGCGATCCCGATCGCGGACACCTGCGAGCGTCGTCAGAATCGCCAGAATCCGAACAATACCTGCCACAATGCGACCCGTGTGCGCCCCGGCGATGTCGTCGATGCGCGGCTCGACTACCCCGGTGACGTCGACGTCTACAAGCTCGCGCCTCCGCAGCCGAATCAGAGCTGTGTGTGCGTCCAGTCGTGCTGCCACTGTCCGGGAGACGACCTCTACCTCGACCTGATCCAGACCAACGGTCACCTGCCCACGAAGCGGATCTTCCGCGATGCCTGGTGCCGACCGATCCAGGCCTTCCTCCAGGAGGATCCCCGCCACGGTCCCTTCTGGTCGGTCGTCGTGTACTTCCGCGCGCACTGGCATGCCCTGGGTGGAGCGGTCTACGTCGAGGTCCGGCACGAGTCGTCCCACGGAACCGGCCACTACGAGTTCGAATCGACTCCTCTTCTGCACCGCAACGACAGGCTCTACTTGCGGAACTGACCGGTCGAGTTTCTCTCGGCCCCCTTGCGCGGCCCCGCTTTTTCGGCGGGCCGCGTCGTCGTCCGGGCATTGCGCGCGCGGCGGCGGCGAAGAATAGTGCCTCCATGCTGCGAATCCGTCAGTTGGCCCTGGTCGCGCGTGATCTGGAACCGGTCGTGGAGGACCTCTGCGCGGTTCTCGGCGTGTCGGTTTGTTTTCGTGACCCGGGGGTCGCGACGTTCGGCCTTGTGAATGCGCTCATGCCAATCGGGAATCAGTTCCTCGAGGTGGTATCTCCGGCGACGGACGGCACGTCGGCGGGCCGGCAACTCGAGCGCAACGGCGGGGACGGAGGGTACATGGTGATTCTCCAAACAGATGATCTGGCGACCGCGCGCTCTCGCGTCCTGGCCGGCGGCGCTCGCGTCGTTTGGGAGGTCGAGCTGGAAGACATCGCGACGATTCATCTCCACCCGCGGGATGTCGGGGGCGCGATCGTCTCGCTCGACCAGTGCCAAGAGCCGGACGAGTGGCGCTGGGCCGGGGGCACGTGGAGAGAAGCGGTTTCGACCGACGTCGTGAGCGAGATTCGCGCGGCCGAGGTCTACACTGAAGCGCCCGATCCGGTGGGGCGTCGTTGGACGGAATTGTTTGGCCGCGAGCTCGTGCCGCAGGGAGACGGCTTCGACTGGCCGCTCGATGGGAACGCCGTGCGGTTCGTGCGCGGCACCGGGCGCGAGGGCTTCCACGGCATGGAGTTGACGGCACCGGGGCGGGACAAGGCGCTCGAGGTCGCGCGCGAACGCGGACTTCCGGTGGACGGGGACCGCGTCACGATCGCCGGAACTTCGATCCGGCTCAAGGCGCCCTGAGGTTACGTATCATGGAACTGGCTCTGCAGGGGAAGCTCGCTCTGGTGACTGGCGCGGGATACGGCATCGGACGCGCGATCGCCGTCGAGCTCGCGCGGGAAGGTGCCGACGTCGCGGTCTGCGCGCGTGGCCGCGATCCACTTCTCGAGACGGCACAGGCGATCGAGGCCCAGGGGCGTCGCGCGATAGTCGTCACAGCGGATCTCGCGACGCCACAAGGTGCGACCAAGGTGTGCGATGTGGTCCTCGCCGAGGCCGGGCGCGTCGACATCCTGGTGAACAACGTGGGCGGTGCGCCGGGACCCGCCGGCTTCGAGAACCTCACTGACGAACACTGGCAGGCCGCATTCGATTTGAACCTGATGTCCGCGGTTCGGTTCTCGCGCCGTCTGATCCCCACCATGGTCGAGCGCGGTTGGGGGCGCGTGATCAACATCGCGTCGACGTCGGCTCGGCAGCCCGACGCGGTGGTGGTCCACTACAACTGCGTGAAGGCCGGGCTCATGGCCCTCTCCAAGACGCTCGCGACGGCGTATGCCAAAGACGGCGTGATCGTGAACTGCGTCGTGCCGGGTCTCACAAGGACCCCCGCGGTCGAGCGCAGCGCGGCCCGGAGGTTAGAGGAGCAGGGCGAAGACGTGACCGGGCTTTCGGCGGACGAGGTGGTGAACCGGTACTACATTCCGCGCCGTCCGCTCCCGGTTGGGCGCGTCGGGACGCCGGAGGATCTCGCGGGGATCGTGACCTTCCTCGCGTCCGAGCGCGCCAGCTGGATCAGCGGCGCGGCGATCAACGTAGACGGCGGGTGGGTGAAAGCGGTCTACTAGCAGACTTCATCGGGCCGGGAGCCCGCGCGCAGTCCCGCCAGCAGGAGATCGGTGATCGCATCGGCGGTCGCCTTCGGAGAGGTACGCATCGTCTCGGCGAGTTCGGGCCGGGCGAACTCGCGACCGAGTCCTCCGAGGACATGGGCGACCGCGGCCGTATCGACCTGTGGAATCTGCCGCTCCGAGACCGCGCGGTCGAGCAGGTTCTGTGTGACCGCAATCAGGTAGTCCTCGTGAGCGGAGAGGAGTTGCTCAGCGCCGGTGACCTTGGCGAAGTCGGCGGAAAGCGCGACCGCCTCGGGCTGCACGGCTTCGTTGGCGGCCTGGAGGTAGGCGCGAAGTGCGTCGAGCGGGAGCATCGACGCGTCGAAGGTTTCGACCGCGGCGCGACCGATGCGGCGCAGGCGCCGGTCGACGACCACGAGAATCAGCTCGTCCTTCCTCGGGGCGATCGCGTACAGTGTTCGAAGGGAGCAGTTCACGCGAGCAGCGATCTGCGCCATCGTGAGATCGGCCACGCCGCCGGCGGTGAGCTGAGCCTCCAACGCGTCGAGGAGATCGAGCTGACGGTCGCTGAGTTCCCGTTCGGCCTTCGGTGAAAGCAGTGGCTTCGGCGCGCGCACGCCGGGAAAGCGTACGCGATCGTCCTTCGGCGCGAGCGCGCTGCTCAAGACAGCAATGCCTCCGGCAGGTCGACGACTCGCGCACGGAGCCACTCGCCGAGGCTCTTGGCTTGCGGATCCTGTCGCGTCGAGGCCGCGACGCCTTCCTGAAGGAGCCCGTGAAGGAGGAAGTTGATCGAGCGGATCGCCGGAAGCGGGTGGCGATCGACCGTGAGCTCGGCAGCTTCGGGGAGAAGCTCCTTCAGCTTCTGTGTAGTGAGGAACCGCTCGAGCCACACGAAGGCGTCGTCGCTCCGGGCAAAGATGCCGAGGTTCGCGTTGCCCCCCTTGTCGCCGGAGCGGGCACCGTAAATCGTCCCGAGCGGCAGGCGCCGGGTCGGCCCCGTGGGGACCGCGACCGTCGGCCCCGCCGTTTGCTCTACAAGGACGTCGGCGGTCGGGATGACGGAGGAGACTTCCCGCGTTTCGCCGCCGAGCATCACGACTTCCTGCGGCACGAGCGACGCCGGAATGCGGGCCGCCTCCATGACGCCGAACGGGCGTCCCGGGCCGGGCCCGCCGCCCACGCCGAAGAAACCCGGGATGCTCGCGAGCGCGAGCTCGATCACCGCGTTCGAGAAGGCGCGCCCGACCTTCTTCTCGTCGGGATCCTTCACGCTGATACGGAGGATCGAGACCGCCTGCTCATTCGATTCCGGATCCGCACGATCGGTGCGCACGAGGCGGGTCGTCACGTGCGCGAAGTCTTCGGGGGAGAACGGGCACGCCTCCCAGAAGCTCTCCTCGACGAGCGTCGCCTTCTCTTCGATATCGAGACCGGTGAGGCAGACGTTCATCTCGTTGCGGAACCCACCGTGGCGATTGATACAGACCTTGAGCGTCTCCGGCGGGGGCTCGCCCCGAATGCCGTACATGCGGACGCGGTCGGTCGCTTGTTGTTCGAGCTGGATCGTATCGAACCGCGTCGTGACGTCTGGCCCGAAGTACCGCGGACTGCCGATCTCGTAGAGCAGCTGCGAGGTCACGGTTCCGATGGAGACCTGGCCGCCGGTGCCGTCGTGCTTGCCGATGACGGACGAACCGTCGGCGGCAACCTCGGCCCACGGGAAGCCTACGCGGTTCATCCCCGGGACCTCCTTGAAGAAAGAGTAGTTCCCGCCGGTAGCCTGGGAGCTGCATTCGATGACGTGGCCCGCGGCGACGCCGCCCGCGAGCGCGTCCCAGTCCGTTCGCCCCCAGCCGTGGTGCCACGCCGCGGGGGCGCAGACGATCGCGGCGTCAGTTGCGCGCCCGGTGATTACGATATCCGCGCCATCGTTTAGCGCGTCGACGACGCCCCAGATGCCGATGTAGGCGTTCGCCGTGAGGAAGGCGGACGCGTCCTTGATTGGCGCGTCGCGCGCGAAATGCGAGAGAGCGCCGGCAGCCACGAGATCGTCCATCCGCGGGAGGAGGTCGTCTCCGCAGACGTACGCGATCTTCGGATGCAGGCCGAGCTTGTCCGCGACTTCGGCAACGGCTTCCGCGCAGCCGTCGGGGTCGAGCCCGCCGGCGTTGCTCACGACCTTGATGCCCTTGTCGAGGCAGGTTCCCATGACCTGCTCCATCTGCGTGACGAAGGTGCGGGCGTAGCCGCCCCCTGGCCTCTTCAGGCGGGTGCGCGCGAGGATGAGCATCGTGAGTTCGGCGAGCCAGTCGCCGGTGAGGACGTCGATCGGTCCTCCTTCCACCATCTCTCGGGCGCCGGAGAGTCGGTCCCCGAAGAAACCCGAACAGTTCGCGATGCGAATGGGATCAGCCATGGGGGCCTCCTATCCTTCTTCCGTTGGTTCGACGACGAGGAGCAGAGCGCCGGCGTCGACCTGCTCGCCCTCTGTCACGCGCACTTCGGTGACGGTGCCGCTCTCGGCGGCGCGCATGGGATGTTCCATCTTCATGGCTTCGAGGACGAGGAGCGTCTCGCCGGCCTGCACCGCGTCCCCAACCTTCACGCGAAGCTCGATCACTTTTCCGGGCATCTTCGCAACGAACCCGCCTTCGGCCTCGTCCGCGCCGGGCACCTTGAACCGTGGTCGTTCCTTGAGGGTGAGATCGCCGTGTGGGGTCTGAACGATGATCTCGGTTCCGTTCCGGGTGACGCGGGCTTCGGATCGCCGCCCGCCGATCTCGACGTCGATCCCGCCCTCGCGCCAATCGTGTATGCGGGCCAGCGTTCCGTCGCTGAAGCGAAAGCGGCCGTCGCGCTGTGAGCGATAGGACACGGTGACGCTGTCTTCGCCGTGGTCGAGGACGAGCTTCTGATCGGGAAGACGTGCGTTGCGCCAGCCGGACGGTGCCATGCCGAGGATCGTCGCGTCGGCCCGGTTCACACCCTGGACCCACAAGGCGGCGACGCGCGCCGCGTGCTCACGGTCGGCGTCGGTGGGCGAGAGTCCTCGCGCGGGCTTAACGCGGTCGATGAAGTCGGTGGTCGTATCGCCCGCCAGGAACTCGGCCGTGCGCAGGGTCGCGACCAGGAAGTCTCGGTTCGTCACGACGCCGCCGAGGTGCGTGCGGGCCAGAGCGAGCGCGAGGCGGCCCGCGGCTTCGCTGCGGGTGGGGGCGTGGGAGATGACCTTCGCGAGCATCGGATCGAAGTCGGTTCCGACTACGGAGCCCTGGACCACGCCGGAGTCCCAACGCACGATGGGGGCCTCGGCCGGCTGGAACGCGGCAAGGGTTCCGATGGCAGGGAGGAAATCGCCGGCGGGATCTTCCGCGTACAGGCGCGCCTCGATCGCGGAGCCAGCGAACGTGATGTCGCTCTGGGCGTATCCGAGTGGTTCTCCCGCGGCGACGCGCAACTGCTCTCGGACGAGGTCGATTCCGGTCACTAGCTCGGTCACAGGGTGCTCGACCTGGAGACGCGTGTTCACTTCGAGGAAGAAGAACTCGCCGGTGTCGTCGTCGACCAGGAATTCGACCGTGCCGGCGGACTGGTACCCCAGGGCCTTCGCGAGCCGCAGCGCCGCGTCGCCCATCGTGGCGCGTAGCGCAGCGTCGATGCGCGGCGACGGGGACTCTTCGAGGATCTTCTGATGTCTTCGCTGGATCGAGCACTCGCGCTCGCCCAGATGAACGACGTTGCCGTGCCCGTCTCCGAGGATCTGGATCTCGATGTGACGCGCGCGAGCGACGTATCGTTCGAGGAACACGCGGTCGTCCCCGAATCCTCCGAGCGCCTCGCGCTTCGCGGCGGCCAGAGACTCCTCGAGCGCATCGGCCGACGCGACCACGCGCATGCCCTTGCCACCACCACCGGCCGCGGCCTTCACGAGAAGGGGGAAACCCACTTCGCTTGCCTTCGCCAGATCTTCGGACCCGGGCAGCGTGGGGACGCCGGACGCAACGGCGAGGGCCTTCGCGGCGATCTTGTCTCCCATCTGCTCGATGGCTTCGGGAGAGGGGCCGACCCAGGCGATTCCGGTGGCCGCGACGTCGGCGGCGAAGCCCGCATTCTCCGACAGGAAGCCGTAGCCGGGGTGGATCGCGCCGGCGCCGGTCGTCTTCGCGGCGGCGAGAATCGCGGCGCCGTCGAGGTAGGAGGTCTCGAGGCGAACGGCTTCGTCGGCATCCTTCACGAACGGGGCATCCGCGTCGGCATCGACGTAGACGGCGACGGAGCGGATCCCCATGTTGGCGGCACTGCGCATGATTCGGCGGGCGATCTCCCCGCGGTTGGCAACGAGTAGCGTCGTGAAGCTCACAGGCGGAACACTCCGTATCCGTTCGCGCCTTCGATGGGCGTGTTGCGGACCACCGAAAGGCAGATGCCGAGGGCTGTCCGGGTGTCGCGCGGGTCGAGGATGCCGTCGTCCGTGATGGCGCCGGTCGCTTCGAGCGCGACCGACCCCTTCTCCTGAATGGCTTCCACGGCGGCGACGAGTTGCGCATCGGCCTCTTCGTCGAAGGGCTCTCCCTTTCGCGCGGCCTGGCCGCGGCGCACGATCGACATGACGCCGGCGATTTGCTTGCCGCCCATTACCGCGATCTTCGCGCTGGGCCACAGGAACGTGAAGCGGTTGTTGAACGCCCGCCCGGACATCGCGTAGGTGCCCGCTCCATACGACGCGCCGACGATGACCGTAAGGTGAGGCACCATCGAGTTCGTGACTGCGTTGAGGAGCTGCGACCCCTTCTTGATCATGCCGGCTTCTTCGAAGTCGCGGCCGACGATGAAGCCCGTGAGGTTCTGCAAGAAGAGGATCGGAAGATCGATCTGGTTGCAGAGCTGGACGAAGTGCCCGCCCTTCTCCGCCGATTCGGGGTAGACGACGCCGTTGTTGCCGAGAACGCCAACCGGGTATCCGTGGATCGAGGCAAAGCCGCACACTAGCGTCGCGCCGTACCGCGGTTTGAACTCTTCGAAGCGTGATCCGTCGACGATGCGTCCGATGACGTCGCGGATCTCGACGGGGCGGCGGTGATCCGAACTGATGATGCCCAGCAACTCCTCGGGCTCGAGAACCGGCGGGTCGGCGCGGAGCGACGGCTCCGGTCCGGGTTTGCGCCAGTTCAGGTGGGAAACGACTTCCCGGCAGAGCCGCAGAGCGTCCGGTTCGTCCTCGGCGAGATATTCGGCGAGGCCTGAGATGTCGGCGTGCATCTGCGCGCCGCCGAGGCTCTCGTCGTCAGACTCCTCGCCGGTCGCCATCTTCACGAGCGGTGGTCCCGCCAGGAAGACCTTCGACTGCTTCTTGATGACGACATTGTAGTCGGACATCCCGGGCTGATACGCCCCGCCCGCGGTCGAGCTGCCGAAGACGACGCAGACCGTCGGAATCTCGAGCTTCGAGAGCTCGATCATCTCGTAGAAGAACCGTCCAGTCTCGGCGAAGTGAGTCGTCTTGGGTGGGCGGCGGGTCTTCTTGTCGGATGGGGGTTCCATCCGGAGATCGGCGCCGGCGGACTCGACGAAGCTGACGTACGGGATCCGGTTGTCGCGCGCGATCTCGAGTGCGCGCATCCACTTCTTGGCGGCGTAGTCGGTGAGCGCGCCGCCGAGGACCGTGGGGTCGTTCGCGAAGATCACGCACTCGACGCCGGCGATCACCCCGATCCCGACGATGGCTCCTCCGCCGATCGCGTAGTCGGAGTTGTAGGCGGCAAGCGAGCTGATCTCGAGGAACGGGCTATCCGGGTCGAGGGCGAGGGCAATGCGCTCGCGGACGGGCAGCTTCCCCCGCTTGGCCAGGCGCTCGTGGTGATGGAGGCCTCCGCCGATCTCGGCCTGGTCGAGAAGTTCTTCGATCTCCCCAAGCTTTTCGACCATCGAATCGCGGTTTTCCTGGAACTCCGGGGTACGGGGGTCGAGCGTCGAGCGCAGGGGGGGGGCGAGCAGCGCTGGTTGCATGTTGGTCCTCCGAAAAGCGGTGAGCGTTGAAGCGCCTTCGCTATCCGGGCCGGTAATGAAAATCAAGCATTATTACCGCAAGACATTGCCACAGCATCGAACTCGGCTAACCATGGTGTCGACCGAGCGGTAATGCTCGGAAGTAAACGGAGGAGAGACGACAAATGAAGAAGATGGGGATCGCAGTTCTTGCAGGAGCATTCGTTCTGGTTTCGGTGGCTGCCGGTCATGCCGGCCCCAACGTGGGCGGGAAGAACTTCGGCATCCAGGCGCGCAACATCCAGAGGAACCAGGTTCAAAAGCGCAACGAGATGTACTCGCGGACCGGCCGTCCGGTGACGGTCTCGAACTGGAAGTGGGAGAACTCTTCGCCGCGGCGCTATCGCCCGTTGAAGGTCCCCATGATGAAGCGCGTTCCCGCGAACGGCTGATTCTGAAGTAACCAAGCCTTTTGGGCCCCGGTACTCAGGCGCTTTCGCGCGTCAGGGTGCCGGGTGCTCCCGAAGGGCAGCCAGGCGTCGCGTTCAGGGGAACCGCTGGTGGCCGAGATGGACCTCGAGGGCCGGATGCTCGCGGGCGCGCCTTCTCAGGCGGTGCAGGATCGCCACACTACGGGGCCCGTCGTGGGAGAAGGTTCCGGGCTCGATGCTGTTCTCCCAGCCCCACGCCGTGTGGCTAGTAGCATCGCCGACGAGAAGCTTCGCGCCGTCGAGCGAGCTCCACCTCGTCTGCGCGTGCGGTATGCCATCGGTCCCGCGCGTGCGGGCCGTTGCGGATCTACTTCTGGACGGCGTGCGATTTCAAGGGAGGCCGTTCATCGACCGCACCACGTCGTAGACCTCTCCGATGTTCTCGAAGTCGACCGTGACGAAGTTCGGCAGGTCCTCCGATTCGCTCTGACACTGCTCCGCCCGATCGATGAAGAGTGGGCTGTGATTCACCATCTCGGCCAGTGCCTGAGACGCGAACGGTTTCGTCAAGAAGTGATTCAGGATAAACAGCGCGTTGCTCGTCGAGCCGCGATTCGGCGTGCAGGAGAAGGCGGCCGGGGTGGTGAACGAGAAGTGCGTCTCCCAGGCGTGGGCCCATACGTAGTGATGCCAGGGGAGCGTCCCGCCCCAGTCGTCCGTGAACACGACGAGGCGGGTGCCGGCGGCGATCAGGTCGCGAAGCGTCGGCCAGGGTGTGCCAACGGGCTGCGTGTGGACGTGGGCCAAGAGCCCACTTGCCGCGAAATCGGCCGCGGTGTCCGCCTCGGAGATGTAGCTCTCGAAGATGATCGACAGCACTTCGTGCGGGTGGGTATCGAGGTAGGTCGTGAGCTCCGCGAGGCCGACGTCCAGGGGTTTTTCACCGGTGATGTCACAGCCGAGGCCGGGGGCGATCTCGCCGCCGTGGCACAGGACGGCGTCGCCACCCCAATACCATGTGTCCAACATCAAGGACCGAATTCCGGCGTCGAGCTGGTCGGGCACTGAGACCTGTTGGTTGGGTGCGAGCCAGCCCTCGGCGTCGGTCGACATCGCGTTGTGGGAGGTCGCGTAGGAGACCTCATCGAACGGGCGATCGCAGAGTGATGCGGCTCCATTGCATTGGATGCAGCTCAGGTTCGCGGTGCCGTCGTCGTACAAGTCGCAGCCGGCGCCGAGTGCGCTCGAGTCGGAAAGGAGGAGACACGCCCGACAATCGGCGCGCCTAGACAGGCACGCCGAGAAGTCGCCTGAGCCGCTACACGTACCGGGAAGAGCGGTATCGAGATCGACGCCTCCGCACTTCTGGTCGAGTGCCTTCGTGATGCCGGCGCGGGCTTTCGCGATCTTGCCGTTCGCGTCAGCCGCGACGTCGTCGAGGCAAGCAGCGAGCGACACGGTGTCGCTGATGGAGTCGTCCTGCAGGCCCGTCTTCTGGCACTTGGAGAAGGCCTTCAGCTCCTGCGCGACAACCTTGCCGGTCGCTTTGAGCACGGCGGCCTGGCACGAGGCTCCGGTGGAATCGGTTGCGGAGAGAATCGCCGCGTCACCCATGTCGGCTCCGAAGATCTCGTGGGCCACGCCGAGCTGTTCTGTTGTGGCGCTCGAGTTTACCTGTGCGGCGCCGCTGAACCCGAAGCTCGGGATCGCGCTGCATTTCGATGCCTCGGTGTCGGTGGTCTTGCCCGTCGCTTTGCCCACCTTGCCCTTCCCGTCGGCGAGGAGGCAGGCCGTGGCCTCCGCGGCGTCGAGGTCGCCCTTCGCGCGCGCCTTGAGGCAGCGCCGGGCTTCGCCGCCTTGTGCCTTCGCGACTTTCGCGGCGCCGCTGCTCATCTTCACGAGACAGGTGGCTTCATTCGACAGGGCAGCGGCCGTATCGGGAAGGGCGAGCGCGGCCGTGAGCACGCCGAGGGCGGCCACGGAAACGGAGAAGAAGCGGGCTGAGTAGCTGGGCATAAGGACCTCCGATTGGCCTTCCCTTATACACGACCGCGCCCCCCGCGCGGCAACGAACTTTTTCGGCCGGTTGCGCCTCAGCCGAGCTCGTAGAGCAGGTGTTGGCTCAGATCCCCGACGAGGTCGATGAACATCGTCCGAGTATCGAACCACCACTGGCCGTCGATGCGCTGAAACGTGTCGTGGTAGTGGCCGCAGATGATCGGTTGCAGGGCGAGCGCATCGGTACTTTGGAAGACCGTGTAGTAGCTTCGCGCTGACCCGGTTCCGGCGTCGTCGTTCGCTTCCACGATCGCGTTGGTCGTCATGTGGCGCGTCTTCGGCGTGCCGTCCTGGTAGAGGCGCGTCGCCGCCTGGTACATGCCGAGGACTTTGTCTCTTCCTTCGAACCCGACTTCGTGCGCTGCATCGGGGGAGGGGAGGATCCGCCCGTGCTGGAAGAGGTCGGCCACCCCGCCGAGGTCCCCGGCATCGATCCGTTCGGCGTAGGTGTACAGGAGGTTTTCGATCTCACGTGCGCTGTCGGCCATGCGTGAGCTTACTGGGACTCCGGGCGGCACTCCAGCTGTCCGGGTGGACTGGCCCGCGACGGGGCACCGACGACGCAGCGGGTTCTCAGCGAGAACTTTACCGAGTACACGCCGGCGAAGGCCCAGGGGCTGATCGATTTGGTGACGCCGCGCGTCGAGAGTGGTGCGCCGGTCGATGTCGCCGGATTTCAGACTCATCTGCTGTTCGGGGAGCCGGATTGAGGCGAGCTGCGTGGCGCGCCGCAAGCGGGCGGCTTCTACGTATGAGGGACGGCCTTCGCTCGGATGCGGGTCGCCGATTGACGCTCACCTCGCGTGACTCGTCGATCGAGATCGGGGATCCGACAAGGCTTCGGTGCGACGCTCTAAGTCCGGAACCCCGGAACGCACCTGCTGCTACGGCCTGCGTTCCGTAAGCAACGGTGCCGGACGTTTCCTCAGAGGACTGAGGAGACGCGGTCGAGCGGAACGACCGCGCACTCGGGGTTCTGCGTGCTGTTCGGGGCCAGGACCCAGCGCAGGAGCATCTGACCCTCGAGCCGTCCTCCGGTATCGAGCCAGTTCGGAACGCTTGGATCGCGTGCGGCGATGACGATTCGCCAGTCCCCGTTCGGGCTCGCCGTCGCGCGGTGGTTGTTCGTGCACGTCGGCGCGTAGCGGTAGTCGTAGGACTCAGCCCAGGGGTTCACGAGAACGAGTCCCCAGTACATGAAGTCCGCCGGTGGTCGCTTGATCGTGACGATCAGTGCGGTGTCGTCCTCGATCTTCCAGCGACCGCCCATGTACAGCATCTCCGTGCTGCAGTGCGTGTCGACTTCGTCGTCCTGAGCGTCGACGTGGGCTTGTCCCGGCGCGCCCGTGATGCGGTTGGTGTTGGCTGTGGTCCCCTCGTACATCGACACGCACGTCTGCGCGACGAACGTGAGGAAGCTCGCGGCGAGCTCGAGCTTGTCCGCGAATGCGTCGGGCGTGAGGCGCGGTGGAGGCACTGGTTCGCCGAGGCGCTCGACGTGCAGGACCGCGCCCCGCTGCGTCTCCTTGTCGAAGAACGTCTCGCGAACGGCGAGGTGCTGGATCTCGGGCACCATCTCGACCCAGTTGCCGTCGCACCGCTCCCGGCTGATCGTGATCTCGAAGGTGCCGTCGTCGGCGATCTCGAAGTCGTCCAGATTCGATTGGGCGAGCGTTCCCCCCCCGCCCCCTCCCTGGCCCCAGTGGAAGATGTCACTGCCGAAGGTGAGGCCCACGTAGGGTGCTTCGCCACGGTTCCCGGACAGGCGATAGCTCTGCCCGTCGTCCAGAACGCAGAAGTGATAGCTCACGTCGGGGTTGTCGACGATGAACTTCTTGTAGGCATCCTGCTGCAGGAACATCACCGGGTGTTCTGGATCGTTCTTCTCCACGACCCATTCGAGCGCGATGGACGCGAGCCGGGTCGCCCATCGATATCCCTCGGCCCAATCGGCCGGCGCGCCGGGCTGCTTCGCCTGCTCGAGGATCTCGACGACACGCCCCTGGGCGTCGAGCCAGGTCTGGTGGGCGGATTTGAGTCGATCAGTCACGGAAGCAGGTAAACAACAGCTCTGGTTCGTTTGTAAAGGTGCGGCTCTGGTTCCACGAAAAACGGCGACGCCCTCTCGAGCGCCGCCGGGTTCCGATTCGAAACGGGAATCCTAGAGGTTACCGAGAACCGATTCGGCGCTGGACGCGTCCAAACCGGGGCCCTGCTCGACGAGGAGCTTTTCGACCTTGCCGTCGTTCGTGATCATGGCGTAGCGCTGCGAGCGCTGGCCCATCCCGAACTTGCTGCCGTCCATCTGCAGGCCCATCGCGGCGGCGAGCTCACCGTTGCCGTCGGCGATCATGCGGACCTTGCCGCCAGCGCTCTGGGCTTTGCCCCAGGCGTCCATCACGAACACGTCGTTGACCGAGAGGCAGACGATCTCGTCCACGCCCTTACCCTTGAGCGCGCCGGCCTGTTCGACGAAGCCGGGCAGGTGCTTGGCGGAGCACGTCGGGGTGAATGCACCGGGAACGGCGAAGAAGACGACCTTCTTGCCTTTGGTCAGGTCCGCAAGCGCGGTGGGAGTGGGTGCGCCGTCGACCATTTCGGTCAGAGTGACGCCGGGGAGCGAGTCGCCTTCTTTGATTGCCATGATTTCCTCACTTTGGCGTGGCCGAGGCCACGGCTGGGTTCGTCCAGATTGCTACCTGCGGGCGAGCAGGCGCTCAAGCGTGGGATTGGCGGTAGTACTTTTCATGAGGCGGGCGTTCAACGTCCTGATCTTCGCGGCAAACGGCCGGATCAGCGGACCGATCACGCGGGCCATCATGCTAGTCGGCGGGGTGTTCGCGGCCGGCGGAAAGTCGCGGAGCCCGAGCTGGTCGATGGCGTCGCCCGCGAGAGCCATCACGGGAGCGTCCTGCGGGGTACCGGTCGAGTCGGCGATGCGCACCATCCGCTGGAAGTTCGCCGCGACGGCCGCAGCTTCGAGGAAGTCCTCCGGCCCGACGGCTTCGGTGATCGGGCCGCGGAGCTTTGCGAGCGCGGCCTCGTCGTACGCAACGAGGGCTTCGGCGAATCGAATCAGAAGGTCGGCGTGCGCGATGCCGGAATCACTGGCGCGCGAGGCCCCTTCGGCGATGGCGCTCACGTTCAGATCGGTCCCTTGGGCTTGGCCACTCGCACGGAGCAGGCCGGCGTGCGCACTCGTTCAATAGAAGCACTGGTTGAGCGCCTTGCCGTGGGAGCTAGGATTCGCGACCTGGAGCAGTGGGACGTAGTACGATTCGGACAGGTCCTTCAGCTCCCGAACGGCATAGGGCACGAGGCTCATTGCGGCGATCACGTTCGGTACGATCGGCAGGCCCTCGAAGAGGTCCGCGTTCGGGCCGTTCCGGGAGCCGCCGGCGGTCATCATCGGGCCCCAGGCGACGCCTTCGGCCAAGCCGTCGGGTCGGACCCGCGTGGGCTCACCGGGTGTAGGTGTCGGCAGCGGGAGGAGCGCGATGCCGAGTCCGCGATGCAACTCGTCGATGCTGATGATCGTGACGACGATGCCGAGTAGTTCGACGTGGTGGCCTCCTGCGCGGCGATCTTGTTCACCCAATCGTGCGTGAGGCGGGTGGAATCGGTGACAATCCGGCCCACCGGTTGCCCGCATGGCGGAGCTGATCCGAGGCCCGTTCGTTTGCTCTGACGATATCGTCGCGGACGGGAACGGGCGATTGGGAATAGTCGAAGTTCTGCGCTCGGGCCGGGGGCACGACGAGGGGAGCTTCGGCCCCGCGGGGGGGGGGAGTTGTCAATATGGGCCATGCGGGGTTGCCAACAGCGCCCGCGGCGCGGCACTATCGTGGGCGATCCGAGTTCGCACGCCGGTGGTCTTCGATTCCTTCAGCTTCCTTCTGTTCTTTGCCGTAGTCGTCGCCGGCTACCAGCTCCCTTTGCCGTGGGCGTGGCGGAAGGGGATGCTGCTGCTCTTCAGCTACGTCTTCTACGCTGCCTGGAATCCGCCGTTTGTTCTGCTCATCTGGATCTCGACGGTCATCGACTGGTTCGCGTCGCGGGGTATCGCAGGCGCGACGACGATCGGGCGGCGACGCGCGTTTCTGGGCCTGAGTCTCGCGACGAACCTCGGTCTCCTCGGCTTCTTCAAGTACGGCGGCTTCCTGCTCGAGAATTTCGTTGCGCTCGTCCAGTCGATGGGCGGCGACTTCCAGCCGGCCGCGCCCAACATCGTGCTTCCGGTCGGCATCTCGTTCTACACGTTCCAGACGCTGTCCTACACGATCGACGTGTATCGCGGGCAGAAGCCGTGGCCGTCGTTCCTCGACTTCGCGTTGTACGTGACGTTCTTTCCGCAACTGGTCGCGGGTCCGATTGTTCGTTCGGGAGAGTTCCTTCCGCAGTGTCGCGAATCCCGACGAAGCAGCGACGAGGATCTCGGTTGGGGCTTGTCGCTGATCGTCGTCGGGCTGTTCTTCAAGACCGTCCTGGCCGATGCGATGCTGGCGCCGCTTGCTGATACGGTCTTCGCCGACGCGGAGAAGGCGGGATTCATCGCGGCCTGGTCGGGCGTGTTCGCCTTCTCGGGGCAGATCTACTTCGATTTCGCGGGCTACTCGACGATCGCGATCGGCGCGGCGCGCTGCCTCGGCTTCACGCTCCCGACGAACTTCCGAAGCCCGTACGCGTCTCTCGGCTTTTCGGACTTCTGGCGTCGCTGGCACATCAGTTTGTCGACCTGGTTGCGGGACTATCTCTACATTCCGCTCGGTGGGAACCGGCGGGTTCCGATTCGCGTGTCGATGAATCTTCTAGTGACGATGCTGCTCGGTGGCCTGTGGCATGGGGCGAGCTGGCTCTTCGTCGTGTGGGGAGCGCTGCACGGTTTCTACCTGATGGTCGAGAGGAAGATCCGCGAGCGTTATCCGCACTGGGTCGAGCCCGGTGGACTACTTGGCCGCGCTCTCGTGACGGTCGGGACCTATCTTCTGGTATGCTTCGCTTGGGTCTTCTTCCGCGCGCCTGATCTCGGGAGCGCGCTGTCCATGTCCTCAACGATGTGGACCGGCGGTGCGGGCGAGCTCGCCCTGGATCGCGTCCAACTCGAGCTGGGGCTTGCTGCGACGGCCCTCATGCTCATCGGCAATCAACTCATGCGCGAACGCACGTTCGCGGGAACGGCGGGACTTCTCCCCTGGTGGGGGAGGTCCGTCGTGCTCGCGGCGATGTTGGTGGCAATCGCGCTCAGCCCCGGGAATGACCGTGCCTTCCTCTACTTCCAGTTCTGAGGTCGGTGGGCCGTGGGGGCGCACGTGGCTCCTGGCGGTCGTCCTGGCGGCGCTCGTCTTGGGTGGCGCCGAACAGCAGTGGCGCGCGCGCGGGTTTACAGTCGCGGTCAGCGACTCCGCGCGACTGTGGAGTGCGCAGCGACGTCGGGCCGACGGCGTCGAGCAGCCGGGCAGCGTGATCGTGGGCGCGTCGCGGGCGCAGTACGGGTTCGATCTGGACGTGTTTGCCGACGAGACCGGTTGGCCCGCGCCGATCCAACTGGCTCTCCAAGGGCGCTCGCCGCTTCCCGTGCTCGAAGATCTCGCGGCGGACGCGTCCTTCTCGGGGCTCGTGATTGTCGAGGTGACGGAACGAATCCTCTTCCAATGGACGCGGCAGCGTGAGGCACGCGCGCGGCGGCGTGTGGAGGAGAGCCACGCGCTCGCGGCGAGCCAGACCGAGACGTTCGAGGCATGGATCGACGGTGCCGTCGGTGGCCATCTCGCGTTCCGTAATCCGGAGTTGTCTTTCGATCGAATGCTCGGCCTCGCTCACGGCGGCTTCGCGCTCGTGCCGCGGGAGCGGTGGGTTCTTCCCGACCGGTCCGCGAAGATGGACTTCTCGCGCGCTCGCGCCGCCATTCTGGAGAATCGCTGGGTGCGACGGTTGGCCGCGGAGGAGCCGCCCGGAGCCGTCGTCCGGGGGCGGATCCTCGACGAGGTTGCGAAGGCTGTGGAAGCGATTCGCGCGCGAGGCGGAGAGGTCGTCCTGGTCCGGATGCCGGGAAGTGGAGCGCTGGCGGCGATGGAGGAGCAGAAGTTTCCGCGCGAGAGCTTCTGGGAAGTGCTTGTGCGGCGCGTCGGTGGTCCCGCGATCCACTTCGAGGACTACGAGGAGCTACGGTCGATCGCCACGCCGGACGGCTCGCACATCGACTTTCGCGACGCGCCGGAGTTCACGCGGGCGCTTGCGCGAGTGCTGCAACGGCAGCTCGCCGGGCCGAGCTGAGCCGGGCCTATACGGTTGCGGCTTCGCTGAACGAGGCGTGCAGCTCGGCGAATGACGCCCCGAGGGCGTAGCCGAACTTCTCGATGTCGGGGACGAGCTTCGCATCCGACGTCATGCACCAGCAGACCTGGCCGTCGTAGCTCATCAGCCCCACGGGGATTCCGGCGCGCGCTCGATCCCGTCTCTCGGTGCTTCCCGGATGCTGCCGAACTGATCGCGGATGGTGTCGAACAACAGGTCCGACGACGATCGATTCAACGTGCGGTACGACGTTCGCCACACTTGGCTTCCGCGTCTCGGTGATGACGCGAAGTTGAAGGCGCTCGTCGGGCGCATCATGTCTCAGCGATTGGACCGAAATCGTCCGCTCTGGGAGTTGTGGATCGTCGAGGGGCTCCCGAACGGCCAGTGGGCGATGGTCACCCAAACGCATCACTGCATGATCGACGGCGTCTCGGGCGTCGACATCTCGACCGTCCTGATGCTGGTCGAGCCCGACGATTCGATCGAGGAGGCGCCCCCGTGGCGTCCGCGCAAAGCGCCGAGTGGTCTCACCCTGTTGACGGACGAAGCGAAGCGCGGCCTGCGGGCACCGTTGGACCTCTACGTGGGATCGATCGGCAGTGACTGGATCGCCCGGTGCCGGCTCGCCGAGGCCCAGCCGGAGTCAGTTCCCGGAGGCGGTTGAACCCGCGGTTTCGGCGGCAAGCGGGACTCGGAACCAGAAGGTGCTGCCGGCGCCCGGAGCGCTCTCGAAGCCGACCTCGCCGCCCATCTGCTCGACGAGGCGCTTCACGATGGCGAGCCCGAGTCCCGTTCCCCCGTAATTGCGAGCGATCGAGGGGCCGACCTGGGAGAACGATTCGAAGAGCTTCTCCTTCGCTTCGTCGGGGATCCCAATGCCGGTGTCGCGCACCTCGAAGTGCAGACGGTCTTTCGGTCCGCCGTTACGGCAGGCGTCGACGCGCACGGCGACCTCTCCGGTCTCGGTGAACTTCACGGCGTTGGCGACGAGGTTCAGCAAGATTTGTCGGATCCGGCCCACGTCTCCGAGGACCTGTTCGGGAACGCCTGGCTCGATCGTGCTGGTCAATGCCAGCTTTTTCTCGACGGCGGCGGTCGCGACGAGACCGAGGGTCTCGTCTACGACCCGGCGCAGTTCAAACGGCTCGCGCTCGAGTATGAGCTTCCCGGCTTCGATCTTCGAGAAGTCCAGGATGTCGTTGATGATGTTGAGGAGGTTGAGCGTCGCCGCCCGGGAGCGCTCGGCGCACTCGCGCTGCTCGTCTTGGAGATCGGAGTCGAGGAGAATTTCGGTCATGCCGAGGATGCCGTGGATTGGTGTCCGGATCTCGTGGCTCATCGTCGCGAGGAAGTCGCTCTTTGCGTCGTCGGCGGATTGTGCGAGGTCGCGCGCATCGGCAAGGGAGCGCGCGATGACGATGCTCTCCGTTCGGTCCTGCATTACGAGCATGTCGCCGACGAAGTGGCCGGAGCGCTCCTTGAGCGGCCAGGCGCGAAGCTCATACCAGCGGCGGTCGCCGAGGTTACCGCGCGCAATCTCGATCCCGGCCGATTCGAGCCGGCCCGTCTTGTCGTGCGCGAGCCGCAGCGCGTCGGGTCCTTCGGGAAGAATGTCGGCGAGGTCACAGCCGTTCACGAGCGACGTCGGGCGACCGAGAAATCTCTCCGCGGCCGGATTCAGATCGACGACGCGGCCGCGGTGGTCGACGACGATCCAGCCGTCGCGCATCTGCTCGACGGCGATCCCCCGGGCGATCGGCGCGAGATCGAGAAAGCCGATACGCAGGAGGCTCCACGTGACGAGGACGGCGGCGAGGCCGAACGCGAATGGTGCGAGGTCGACGTCGGGCCACGGGCTGAGCCCGGTGGTGTAGGTCACGTTCGCGATCCAGGGGATCAGCGCTGCCGCGAGCAGTACGCGGGCTTGGCGTCTCATCAGCTTGGTGGAATGCGAAAGCCCGCGGATCACGGACCAGGTGGCGATCACGAAGACGACCGTGCTGTACCCGTAGGCGACCCAGTACCAAGGGCCGGGAGTGAGGCGGAGGTGGGGTGGGTCGAACTCGAGCCGGCTCCATTGGAGACCCCCCTCGAGCCCGTTGGTCCACACCGCGATGAGCGTGATCGCCGGGATCACCGCGAGACCAACGATCCAGCCGTTGGGCAGAGGGCGGCCTCGCAGGAACTTCGCGGTGAACATGAGCCAGCTGAGCGGCACCATCACGATGCCGATGTAGCCGATCTTGGTGCCGAGAAGTTTCCACCACGGCGTCCACGATGCGTTTTCCAGTCCGTATCCGAAGCACCAGATCGCGATTCCGATGATCTGCACTAAGAGGCCGGGCGCGCCGGGGGCTGTGCGCCTTCTCCAGACCGCCGTCGCCAATGGGATCATCGACGCAAGGGACAGCAGGTACAGGATGTTGAGGACGACGTTGCCCAAGACGCGATAGGCTACCCCATCTCGGTGGCCGGGGCGACCAATGCTCTCCGAAAGTCCCGGTTCGGTCAGCGCGGGGTGTGGGTGAGGAGCGTGCCGTGCACGCCGTTGTGGACGTTGCTGTGGTTCGTGATCGTGATTTGGGCCAGGAGGAGGTCCCAGCCAGTCGAGTTCACGTTCACCTTGGCGCCGCTGACGCAGGCCCCCCACCCTGGGCGGTATGAAGCCGAACCGCTGGTAGTAATTCACGTGGTACTGCGTTCCGGGCGGCAGTCGCGTCTCGGAATCGAGATCGACATCCGAGCCGCCGCCGTGGGCGTCGGTGTGGGGTTCGGTGTCGGGGTGGGGATCGGTGTGGGCGTCGGAGTCGGAGTCGGATTCGGAGTTGGCGTGGGTGTCGGCGAGGCACACGAGGCACGCGTTTACGTCTATGCAGTCGGCGATGGGAATGGTCTCGCCGGGGCTCGTGCGATTGACGAAGCCGAGCGCCGCCGGGGCCGAGGCGCCACCCTGGACGCACTTTTTCTGGGCGAGCGTGTCGAGATTCGTTTCGGCGCGAGAGATCTTCACGGGGCCGGGAATGGGAGCTGCGCGAGGTCGCTGTAGTCCACGCTCGCGGGAACCTTCCCGAGGCTCTTTCGACAAGAAGCGTCCTCCCTCGGGATTTGAGCGAAAGTCGGTCGTACGCCGGCCGGAAGGTGGCGATTGGGCGTCGAGCCCCTTGGTGGTAGGCCAGACGCGTGGAGCGACGATCCCGGGCCCTGGCGGCGCTCTCTTTCGGCTCGCTCTTTGTTCTGAAGCTGCCGCTGCTGGCGCTTCCGTATCACTGGGACGAGGCCGGCGCGTATGTTTCGCGCGCGCTCTGGCTCGCCGATTCGGGGCTTCACCGCGCTTTGCCCGGACTCCATCCGCCGACCCAGTTCTTCGGTCATCCACCGGGGCTCTATCTGCTACTGGCGTCGGCCTACCGGCTCTTCGGACATAGCATCTGGCTGACCCATCTCGTGGCCGTGACTCTCGGAGCGACGACCCTCTATCTAACGTTCCGCGTCGGTGAGCGGATCGGAGGTTCTGCCGCGGCATTCGTTTCGGCGTTGTTCCTGCTGCTGAATCCGCTGTTCTTCGCCCAGGCCGGATTGATGCACGGAGACATGGCCGTCGCCGCGCTCGGACTCGCCGCGACCCTCTTCTATCTCGAGGAGCGGCGGCTGCCGTACTTCGTCTCCGCCGTTGCGCTTTTGCTCGCGAAGGAAACCGGCCTCGGCATCGTGGTCGGCATTGCGGTGTACCACGCACTCGTTCGATCCGACCGGCCTCGGCATTTGCGGGAAGCGGTCGTGCTGGCGACACCCGGGCTCATGCTCGCCGCGTTCTTCGCGGCGTCGTGGATCACGACCGGTCGGCTCCTGAACAACTCGTACTTCGACACAAACACGCTCGTAACGCTCTCGTTCGAAAAGGTGCGGTGGGTTTCTCGTTGGCTCTTCGTCGAGCAAGGGCGATGGATTCTGACGGCGTGCACGGTCGTCGCCTTGACGTTCGGACGACGGGAGTACCGATTCCGCGAACTTCCGCTGCTGGCACTTGTGGTGATCCCTTTCTGGGCGGCGTTCGGCGCCTTGTACGTTCTCCCGCGGTATCTCCTTCCTGCCTTCCCTTTCCTGTCGGTGGCGGCGGGCCTGGGGGTGGTCGCGCTTGGCCGAAGGTGGAAGCTCGTGCCGGTCGTGGCCGTCATCGCGGCAGGAGCGTCGTTCGCGCTCACGATTGACGGCACGCGCGAGGGCTCGGGGTCCTACGAAAACAACCTCGAGTACGTCGATGTGGTCGAGACGCACCGGGAGCTGGCGGCGTGGCTCGAGGCCCATCACCAAGGTGCGGTGATCGCAGCCGGATGGCCGCTCGGCCAAGTGCTGCGCGAGCCCAGGCTCGGATACGTTTCGGTCCCCCTCAATTCCGCATCGACGCATCAGCATCCGGAGATCCTCGCCTGGACTGCGCAGGGGGACGCATTCACGCAGAGTTTAGTCGCACGCGCCGAAGGCGAGCGGTGGGAGATCCTGGAGCGCTTCGAGAACGGCGGAAAGGTTGCGGCGGCGTTCGGTCGACCCGCGCGCCGACCGGTCCGTCGGCACCTCCCAGAGAAGGGCACCGTGCGCTAGGCTCCTGTCATGGAATCTCCAAAGCTAGATCCGGAATTGGTGCAGGGGCTTCTCGATTCCCTTGCGAGTTGGGACCCGCGTGCGTCCGTTCCGCTCGCACTCACCTACATGCGCGTCGGCGATGAGGAGGCCCTGAAGGGCTTCGATGCGATGGCGCTCGCGAACCCGAGCACGCCGGAGATGCTGCAGGACCGTTACCTCAGTCCCGCGCCGGACGTCGCGTACCTCGCGACGCTGCCGGACGGTACGCTCGGCAGGGAGTTCGAGCGGTATCTGACCGAAAACGGGCTCGATGCGAATCTTCTACGTGAATCCGCGTTCATTCCGGCGCACCGCGAGCGCGGCGACGACGTCGGCTACCTCGCGGAGCGAGGCTTCCAGCTCCACGATCTGTTCCACGTCCTGACGGGCTTCGACACGACGCCGCTCGGCGAGGTCCGCGTGGTGAGTTTCACCGTCGCGCAGACCCCCGCGCCGTATCCCGCGATGATCATAGCGAGTCGTCCGTTGCAGATGGTCCTGTACAAACCCGAGCTCCTACCCGTCGTGATGGACGCGATCACCGAAGGTTGGGCTCTCGGCCGCAAGGCTAAATCTTTGCTGCCGGTTCACTGGGAAGACCACTGGGAGCGGCCCCTGGCCGAGCTTCGGGCCGAGTACGACCTGGCATAGGGGAGCCAGCGGCGGGTCGAGGGCGGACCACTTCAGAAGGGGGTTAAATTCGGGCTTGAATGCGTAGTATGGCTACGTGCTGTGTAACCAGGAACGAGAGGGGTGAGCCCATGTCGACCGCAGACCGCTGTCCGACCCGCCCCGAGACCGATACATGGAATGTCGCGCAGAACTTCGACTCGACGTTCTGCTGGGAGTACGACGACGGCCGCGACAACCTGCTGAGCCTCTACGAGAAGGGCAAGAAGCTCCAGTGGAATGCCGCCGATCGCATAGATTGGTCGCAGGAGCTCGACGAGCACAATCCCGGGGGTCTGCCCGACGAGGTGCTCGGCATCTACGGCACTGACATCTGGGACCGCCTCGACGAGGCGGGCCGCACGAACGTGCGTCGCCATTTCCAGGCGTGGCAGATCTCGCAGTTCCTGCACGGCGAACAGGGCGCGCTCGTCTGCACCGCCAAGATCGTTCAGCAGGTACCGAACATGGACGCCAAGTTCTACGCGTCGACGCAGGTGGTCGACGAGGCACGCCACGTCGCGTTCGGGCGCCTCGCGCTACGCGACTACTACCCCCACCTCACGGACAAAGAGCGCGACGAGCGCGAGGAGTTTGTGGTCGAAGGCTCCTACCTCCTGCGGGATCGTTTCCTCGGAGAGGAAGTCTGGGAGACGCTCGGGTTGCCCGTTAGGGAGTGCAAGGCGGCGACGGAACGTTCGGAGTTCATGAGTCAGTATCGCTCGGCTCTGTTCAGCCGGATCGTTCCGACCATCAAGGACATCGGCCTGTGGGGCCCCCGAGTTCGGAAGGCTTACGCGGACATGGGGGTTCTGGGCTTCGCCGATACGAATGTCGAAGAGCTCGGTCGGAACGACGAGGAGGTTGCACTGCAGTTCGACGAGCGTCATCGGAACGTGGAGGAGGTCGCCGCGGTCGGGCGCGAAGCGATTCGGTACTACATCCGCGAGGGGCTCCTGCCGGAGCCGGAGCGGCCGGCGCGCAACGTCGCCTGGTACGACGAGTCCTTCGTCGAGAAGATTCGCTTCATCAAGGAGCTGCAGGAGAAACGATACCTGCCGCTGAATGTGATCGGGCGCCTGCTCGCGAGCGACGGCGATTCGTCGCGGGCTGAGGTCGAGGCACTGTTGGATCTCGACGGGAAGCTCTTCCCGCAGGTCGAGGGTAGCCCGAAGCTGGAAGGCGAGCGCCTCGTCGTGGTCGCCCGCCGTTCTCGAGCTTTGGGGGGAAATCTGGAAGGCTGGGTACAGTCCGGACGCGGGCTTCCCGTCCGAACAGATCGGTCTGTACGTCGACATGGTGGAGTGGCTCGCACGTGAGGAGCTCCGCATGTTCGCGCGTGGGGTCACCGGACGCGTCGAAGGAGACGCGGCCGTACAGATGGCGGAGCACGGGATCGATCTCGTGAACAAGATAATCAGCCTGCTGCGGAAGAACACGCTCCTTCGTCTGATCGCCGAAGGCGATGTGGTGGGTAAAGACGGGTCGAAGCCGGCTCGCCGCGGACCGCTTCGGCGGAGTTGAGCCGGGACGCTTTGGCCGAGCCCACGTTGCCGTTTGCGCCGTCGCTCCGCGATCACGATCTCGCCGGCGGCCATCTGCGAATCTGGTCGTCCTTCTTCGAGCCGCCGCGGGCGAGCGAGATGCTGGATCGCCTCTGGCATGAGGTCGAGTGGTCGCAGCATCACGTGCGAATTGCCGGTCGGCGAGTGCCCTGTCCCCGGCTCTCGGCCTGGTACGGCGTCGACGGCGCGCACTACGCGTACTCGGGTCACACCTACCTTCCACTACCCTTTTCGCCTTTGCTGAATGAGATTCGCCGCGAGGTGGAGTCGGCCACCGGGCATCCGTTCAACTCGGTGCTTCTGAACGCCTACCGCGACGGTAGGGACTCCATGGGCTGGCACAGTGATGACGAGCCGGAGCTCGGCGTGCGGCCGGTGATCGCCTCTGTGAGCCTCGGGGCGACGCGGCGGTTCCGCCTGCGGCACCGTCGGCAAGACCTCGACCCGGTAGCGCTCGATCTCGAGCACGGATCGCTTCTCGTGATGGATGGCGATACGCAGGCCCACTGGCACCACGCGGTTCCGAAGACGCGACGGCTCGTGGAGCTACGCGTGAATCTGACGTTTCGCAGGATTCGGAACGAGGGGGCGTTATGAGCAACGGCGGCGGCGACCTCGGTTTCATCATCCGCATCAGTATCGTCGCGACCATCGGCGGCTTCCTCTTCGGGTTCGATAGCGGTGTCATCAACGGGACCGTCGACGGGCTGCGCATCGCATTCGAGTCGGACAGTGTCGGTACCGGGTTCAACGTGGCCTCGATGCTGCTGGGTTGTGCGGTCGGCGCGTTCTTCGCGGGTCGTCTCGCCGACGCGTTGGGCCGCCGTACGCTGCTGCTCGTCTCCGCGGCCTTCTTCGTGGTGAGCGCGTGGGGTTCGGGCGTCGCGGGCTCGTCCGGGGAGTTCGTGATCTATCGGATCTTGGGCGGCCTCGCCGTCGGCGCGGCGAGTGTGATGGCGCCGGCGTACATCAGCGAGATCGCTCCGGCGGAGTTGCGCGGTCGCCTGTCGACGATTCAGCAGATCGCGATCATCACGGGGCTCTTCGTGGCCTTCTTGAGCAACTACTTCCTCGCGGGCGTCGCCGGATCGGCGAACACCCCGTTGTGGTTCGGGTTTGAGGCGTGGCGCTGGATGTTCTGGATCGAGATCACGCCTGCGGTGATCTTCCTCCTGGCTCTGCTCTTCATTCCCGAGAGTCCGCGCTTCCTCGTTCTGAAGGGGCGGAAGGACGATGCGCTCGCGGTGCTGGCGCGCCTTTACGGCGAGGCCGTGGCTTCGGAGAAAGCCGACGAGATAGATGCTTCTCTCGCCTTCGATCATCACCGCCCCTCGTTCGCGGACTTGCTCGACGCCGAGAGAGGTGGGGTGCGCCGGATCGTGTGGGTTGGGATCGGTCTCGCGACGTTCCAACAACTCGTCGGGATCAACGTCGTCTTCTACTACGGCGCCGTCCTCTGGCAGTCGGTGGGCTTCTCCGAGAGTAACGCCCTCCTGATCAACGTGATCACTGGGGCCGTGAGTATCGGTGCGTGTGCGATCACCATGATTTTCATTGATCGGCTCGGGCGCAAGCCGTTCCTTGTCCTCGGTTCGGTCGGAATGTCGGTCACCCTGGGAGCGCTGGCGTTTGCATTCGCCGGCGCCGACGTCGACGCCGAGGGAAATCTGCTCCTCAGCGACGCCGCTGGCACGGCCGCCTTGATCTCGGCGAACGCCTACGTGTTCTTCTTCAACATGTCCTGGGGCCCGGTCATGTGGGTGATGCTCGGCGAGATGTTCCCGAATCAGATTCGCGGGTCGGGCCTCGCTGTCGCGGGCCTCTTTCAGTGGGGATCGAACTTCGCGATCACGATGACGTTCCCGATCATGCTGACTTCGATCGGTCTCGGCGGCGCGTACGGCTTCTACACGGCCTGTGCGATCCTCTCGGTCTTCTTCGTCCTCGCGATGGTGCACGAGACCAAGGGCCTCGAGCTCGAGAGCATGGAAGGCTGACGTTCACAGGCCCTCGGGTGTTGGCCGGGGCTACTCGATCTCGTAGCGCTTGAGCTTGTCGTAGAGCGTACGCAGGCCGATGCCGAGTCGCTCGGCGGCCTGTTTTCGGTTGCCGTCGCTGCTTGCGAGGACTACGTCGACGGCAGCCGGCGAGAGCGCCGGAGTCGGGACGCCGAGCTCCGATGCGATGCGTGGGAGGAGGGCGTTGGTAGGCGGGAGGATGTCCTCGCGCCGTTCGCGCAAGGGGGGCAGCCGGACCGGAAAGACCGAGAGGCGGTGATAGAGGTCTTCGCGGAACGTTCCTTGTTGCATCATTGACGTGGAGATTGCGGTTCGTCGCGGCGATCCAGCGGACGTCGACCCGGATCGTTCGACTACCGCCGACGCGTTCGAAGCTCCGGTTCTCGAGGACGCGGAGAAGAGCCGCTTGGAGGTCCGGTTTCAGTTCGCCGATCTCGTCGAGAAAGAAGGTGCCGCCGTCGGCCAGTTCGATTCGACCGCGCCGGCGTTCGACGGCGCCCGTAAACGCGCCCTTCTCGTGGCCGAACAGCTCGCTTTCGAGGACACTCTCGGGCAGCGCGCGGGCCGCGACTTCCTTCCCGGTCCCGCTTTCTCCCTGCAGCAAAACGGTCGACGCAGTGCGTGCGACTTTCCGGAGCGCGGACTCGACTGGTTTCATCACCTTGGAGCCGAACGAGAGCTTGATGCCTGCGGGCTCCTGCTCACGCGAGGCTGCCTCTCTTCCGTCGAGGAGGGCGCGTCGTTCGAGGGCGCGTTTCACGACGAGGCGAAGCTCGGCCGGGCCGCTGGTGGGTTTCTGCAGATACTCGTAGGCGCCCAGTTTCATCGCCTCGATCGCGCTGTCGACGGTGCCGTGCGCGGTGCGCACGATGACTTCGACCTCGGGCCATGGTAGCTCCTACGGAATCACGACCTCGAACTCGGCGCTCCGAGACGGAGATCGGTTCTGGTACACGCGCACGCTCGGCCCGAACCAGCGGGCTCAGGTGGAGGCCACGCTGCTCTCCGACATCATTCGGCGCAACACCGACGTCGGTGACGAGTTGGCCGACGACGTGTTCCGCGTTCCTGCACCCTGATCGACGACCGACAGGAAGGGTGTTCGATGAACCCGATTCGGATTCTCCGGGTCGGGTTCGTCGCGCCCGAAGCGGTGGGGGACTCAGTCGGCGGTCGGTCGGAACGCGTCGATGAGTTCTTTGCAGTACTGCACGACGGCGGCGACCTTGTGCGGTGACGTCTTGCCCATTCGCGTTACGATCAGGTCGAGCTTGGGGCTGATCAGAACCCGCTGCCCGCCCATGCCGCTGCAGTAGAAGATCCCGAGGCTGCCGGGGATCGTCCAGAAGTGGGCACCGTACGTTCCGTCAGATTGCAGTGTCGGCGTCCGGCAGTAGTCGGCCCAACCTGCAGGAAGAATCCGTCGTCCGTCCCATTCCCCGTCGCGCAGGAACAAGTATCCGAACCGCGCGAAGTCACGGATGCTGCAGTAGCAAGTCGCCGAGCCGATGAAGTTGCCGGCCGCGTCGAACTTCGGGTCGGCGGTCGTCATGCCGAGCGGCTCGAAGAGCTCCTCGCGCATGAACTCGAGCATCTCCGCTTCGCCGCCACCGATCGTTTCACGGACCAACCGTGAGAGGAGGTTGCTGGCGCCGCTGTTGTAGTTCCAGCGTTCCTCAGGTGGCGCGAGATACGGGAGCGTCGAAGCGAAGCCGGCCGTGTCGTTCTTGCCGGCACCGAACAGCATCGGGATCACGTCGGATTCGTTCTCGTCGTAGTAGCGCACTGAGCCGCCCCCCAGGTGCTCCGCCTCGCGGAACCGCAGTCCGTCTACCATGCGCAACATCTGGTCGATCGTAATCCGGCTGCGAGGGTCGCCCGCGCTCCATTCCTTCACCGAGATCGGCTTCGAGATGTCGAGCTTGCCCTGACGAACCAGGATTCCGATGAGGCTGTTCGTGATGCTCTTCGCCATCGACCATGAGAGGAATGCGTCGTCGGGAGACACGCTCGGCGAGTATCGCTCCGCGACGATTGCGCCGTGCTGCACCACGACGACACCGTAGGTGAGTTCGAGGTCGTCGGGCCCCGGGTCGGTGAAGGCGTGGTCGAGCAGTCGGTCCAGCGAGGCGCGGTCCACTCTCGGATCCAACTCGTCGCGCGGCCACTCCTGCGTGGGCCAGGCGAGTCCCTCGGGATGCGGAGGGAGTGGGAGGAGGGTCGGCTTCTTGGCGGGCTGCGCACCGAATTGCGACATGCGTCGACGATAGGCCGAGGCCCGTCCAAGATTCAAATCGGGTGATGGCGATGGGCTCGGCGGCGCGAGCCCTCTACGGGACTTCCTTGGGTGCGTCCTCGGAGATGTAGGCAGTGCCGCCCTTCGGGCCGCGCTGCGCGCCGGTTACATACTCGCTGCCGGCGCCGGCGACATCAATCCCGAAATCGGCGCCGCCGACCGGTCGCACAGCGAGGCGCGCGACGAACTTCCGCGTGGCGCGGTCGAAGTAGTACACCGCGCCGGCGCCCGGGATTCCCTTCACCGTGTCGTGCGGCGCGCCGACGATGATTCCGTCGTCAGTGAGCGCGAGCGAGTAGCCGAACATCGCACCGTCCTCGAGGTTCGCGGTGTCATGGAGGGCTGCTACGACTTTTCCGCTGGCGAGATCCAGGACGTACGCTCGGCCGGCCCGATGGTTCGCGTTCGGCGCGCCGATCACCACGAACTTTCCGTCCGTTGCGAGGGACGCACCGAAGGAGCTTCCTTCGCCTGCGGCCGGTTCCAGGAGCCGTCGCTTTAGCGCCCCGGTATTGGCATCGAAGGCGAACGCGGCGCCGGCATGTGCGACGCCGTCCATCATCGCTGCAGGTCCGCCGAGGAGCAGTGTGTCGCCGGACGCCGTAAGGACTTGTCCGAGGGCCATGTGATCCTCCGGCGTCGGGAGATGGTAGGATAGTAGGAGTTCCCCGGTGTTCGCGCTGAAACGGTAGGCGATCCCGGCGTTGACGTGGCCCTGTACGTCGCTCGAGGGCGAGCCGATGACGGGGTCTTCCCCGATGAACCCTACGGCCGATCCGAACTCGGCCTTCGCGTGGGGCGGGGATTCGACGAAGCGGCGGACGGAGAGACCCGTCCTCACGTTGATCAAGTAGGCCGCACCGGCAACGGGGACGCCATCGACGGTCCGCCCGGCGGACCCGACGAGCAATCGGTCGCCCCGCAGGGCGATCGCGAAACCGAAGAGGGCGCCCTCGGACGGATCGGGTGATTCGACCTTGCGAACGAGAGCGAGCGTCTTGCGGTCGAAGAGCAGGACCGCGCCGGCCTTCCTGTGATCGTTCGCGCGAGCGTGGGGTGCCCCGACCGCGATCAGGTCCTTTGAGAGGGCTACTTTGAAGCCGAAGAGGGCCCGTGAGCCGACGTCCTGAGACGGGATTTTCCGCGGGGCCGGAGCTTCCGGAGGCGGCGGGGAACACGCGATCACAAAGAGGAGAAGCGCTCCACAGGTGAAGCGGCCGAAGTAATCCAGTGTTCTCATGAAGGAGGGTCGTCGGGGCGTGAGCCCGTGGCGCACGGCCAGGGCATCCTCCTGCCATTGCTCGAGGCTCGCGTCCAGAGCGGCGCTCCGGTTGAGCGTCGGGGCGGGGGGGGGGGGGCAAGGGTTTACAGCGTCGGCGGGCAGGGTACAAC